>NZ_WWRX01000006.1:194956-224514 GCF_009875575.1 Eggerthella sp. BIOML-A4
GCGGTGCGGCTCCCTCCTCGGTTTCGGGGGTGGGGTGCGAGGGACGGGCCGGCTAGGCTTCGAGCGCCTGCGGCCGGTCTTCCGCGCTGGCGGCGGGCTTGCGCTTCGGACGGCCTGCGCGAGGGCGCTCGCGCAGGCGGGCCTCCACGCTGTAGCCCGTCACCCAGGTGTTGTGCCCGTACTTGAACGACTCGAGGAGGCCGTCGCGGATCATGTGGCTGACGCGCGAGGGGGACACGCCCAAGGCGCGCGCGGCTTCGGCAGCCGTCATGCGGGGAATGGTTTCCAGCCCGGCATCGATGGCGACGGTGATGATCCGTCCGCCGTAGCGCGGCTCGTTGTCGAAGGTGGGCTCGGGAGTTGCCTCGTCGTGCATCGCGTAATCCTCAACGACGGTTTTCAGCCAATCGACCGCCATCTCGCACGCTTCGCGAAACGTGGCGCCCGACGTGCCGCCGCACTCGAAATCGAAGGGCCAGACGGTGTAGCGGCCCTCATCGAGGAACACTTCAAACTCGTACACGTGCTTCATGCTCGTCTCCTTCGGAGGGGGTGGGCTATTTGAGTCCGGCCTGTTTTTTCATGACTTCAAATTGCTGGTTTGAGATCTCGCTGTGTCGCTCGATAACGGTTCTTCTGCCGTCGGGATGCCTGAACTTGTCGTGATTCGTGCCCCCTTCGTTCTTGAAGCCGTTCTGCCGGAAAAACCTGACGACCTCTCTGCGCTTGACCATCCTATCCCCGATCCCTTTTATTGTCAATACTATTTATAATTTAGCAAGCTCGTGCGGTGCGTAAGGGTTTCATGCGACGGGCGGCCGAGTTGGATGCTTTCCGCCCGTCGCGTTTCGTACGGTTTGCAGCGGCGCCGAGCCATGGCCGTTCCCTGTCTCGCCGATGGCGGCGCCGCTGCAATTTACCGTGCTTCCATGATAACGACCTGGTCTTACGTTTTGATGGCGTGCGTCCAGCGCGGAGCACCTTCGAATCCAGCGCAACTGCCACGCGTTTCCAGCGCGGTTTCCACGTTTCGTGCAACCGTTTCCAACGCGGTTTACCCGTGCGTTGCCGAATATTCCAACGCGTTTCAAAAGTGCGGGCGGCACCCGCCTTGCGCGGATGCCGCCCGTTGTCATGAGGATTGTGGGGAATGGGGAGGCTGGATGCCTCGATGTTGCGAGAAGGGTGCGGGAGGCTACTCCGCGCGATCTGCTGGGAGGATTTCCAGCCAGCAGCCGTCGGGATCCTCGATGAAGTAGATGCCCATGCGCTCGTTCACGAAGCACACGCAGCCCATCTCCTCGTGTAAGGCGCGCGCGGCGTCCATGTCGTCCACCTCGAAGGCCAGGTGCGTGTCGCGTCCGCCGTTGTCGTAGGGCTCGGTGCGGCCGCGGTTCCACGTGAGCTCCACCTGGAAATCGGTCTTTTCGTTGCCGAGGAACACGTTTTCCCACGATCCGTCGTCGGGTCCCATGCGCCTCTGAACGGCCAGGCCCAGCGCGCGTTCGTAGAACGCGAGCGACGCGTCCAGGTCGAGGACGTGGATGCAGCGATGGATCATCTTCGCTTTCATGGCAGCTCCGTTTCTGCGCGAAATTGCGCGCATCCGCGCGCGGTTCGTTCGCTGGAAGTATACCCGAGATAACGGTTGCGGATCGACTTCGCGACGAAACCCCGGAGGGGGGCGGCGCTGCCCGGATGTTTCACGTGAAACATTTGTACGCATGGTTTGCGTCGAAGCGTTGACTCGTTGGGGACGGGGAATAGGGATGGGGATGGGGGTGAAGTGGAGATGGAGCCGAGCCGTTTTCGCGCGCGCTCGGGAAAAGCGGCGTCGTCGCGCTCCGGTCGCCACGACAGGTCGGTTCGTGTCGCGCTCCGGTCGTCGCAGCGGACCGGTCGTAGTCGCATGCCGGTTGTTATCGCGCGCCGGCTGTCGCGGCGGGTTGTCGGGGGGGGGCAATGAAGGTCCCGGGATGTTTCACGTGAAACATTTGTTCTTGTATAAGTAGGGCCGTCGATCGGTCGTGCGTCGTTCGCGTTTCCGCACACGCTGGGGCGCGGCGGCGGCAGCCGCGACCGTGCGGGACGCGTGGACTGCCGACGAGGCGCGGCAAGGGTGCGTGCCTCGATAAGAAGCGCGCTAGAAATGCGTTTCTCGCGAAACGCTTGCGCCTTCCGGCGCAGGTGCTATACTTTGATACAAAACTGACTAGTCAGTCAAAAAATGAAGGCTGACGAACGACGCGAAGGACGTGATGGGCATGCAGGAGAAGCCGGCTACCATCGAGCCGTGGGTGGATGGAGCGAAGCCGCCGTCGAAGGGGGCGGACGCGCTTCAGATGCGTCCGGAATCGGGCACGTTCGTGCGCGAGGGCGCCACATTCGCCGGCGCACCGTACATCAGCGCACGCGGGTTGGGGTTGAAGACGTACGCAGGATACGCGTACCGCGAAGTGGACGTTGACGTGCACAAAGGGGAGCTGGTTGCCGTGCGCGGGCGCAACGGCAGCGGAAAGACGGCGCTTCTGCTCACGCTGGCGGGCCGCATGAAGCAGACGGAGGGAACGTTGAACGTGGGCGAATTCGAGCTGCCGCGCCAGCGCTCGAAGGCGGAGCGGCACGTGGGCCTGGGGTTGTTCAGCGGGTTGAACGACCTCCAGGACAGCTTGACGGCGGCATATGCGTTGGGAGCCGAGTTCGAGCTGTACGGTCGTAAGCCGCGCCGCGAGGCGGTTACGGATTACCTGCGGCAGTGGCAGCTGGGCGACGTGGCGAACGTGCGCGTGAAAGATCTCACATCGCAGAAGCTCGCACAGCTGGGTATCGCGCTTGCGTTTGTGGGCGAACCCGATGCCGTGGTGGTGGACGACGTGGAGAGCCAGCTGACCATGTCGCAGTCGGAGGCTCTCGTCGATCTGCTGCTGGATGCGGCGCGCACGCGCAACGTCGCCGTCGTCGTGGGAGTGGTGGAGCGCGATCTGGCCGCCATGGCCGACGCGACGGTGTATCTGTCGAAGGATGGTGAGTAGCTCATGGCGTTCAAGGGACTCAGGTTCGCCGGCCTCGAATGGAAGAACATCACGGCATCGAAGATCATGTGGGTGGTCATCGCCGCCATAGCCATCATGCCGCTTCTGTACGGCGCGCTGTATCTGGCGGCGTTTCAGGATCCGTACGCGCGCCTGAACACGGTGCCCGTGGCCGTGGTGAACGAGGACAGGGGCGCGGTGATCGCCGCCGAGCAGCGCAACCTCGGTGACGATGTGGTGCAGCAGCTCAAGGATACCGACGACGGCCTGGGCTGGCACTTCGTGTCGGCCGACGAGGCGCGGAAAGGCCTCGAGGACGGCGAGTACTTCATGACGTGTACGATTCCGGTCGACTTCTCTGAGAGCATCGCCTCGGTCGACGGCTCCGCACCCGAGAAGGCCCAGTTGAAGATCGACTACAACCAGAGCGAGAACATGTTGGCGTCCCAGATCGGCGAGACGGTGTGGAAGGAAGTGCGCACGCGGGTGAGCGACACGGTGGCCGCCGAGTACTGGACGACCGTGCTCGGGCGCGTGGCCGATTCGGGCAAGGACATCCAGAAGGCCGCCGACGGTGCGGACGATTTGAAGAACGGCCTGATCACCGCACATGACGGAAGCGTTGCCATCATGTCGAATCTCGGCACGCTCAAGGACGGCGCGCTGACGCTGGACACCGGCCTGGGCAGCCTCGTCTCCGGCGCATCGTCGCTCGACGGCGGCTTGGGCACCTTGTCCGGCGGCACGTTCGCGCTGAAAGACGGAACGCAATCCCTCGTAGCGGGTGCGAACCAGCTGAAGGACGGTGCCGGCCAGGTCGCCTCCGGCGCGAGCGGCGTCGCAGACGGCGCCGGCAGGCTGCAGTCCGACGGCACCAGCAAGGTCGCCGCCGGCGCAAGCGAGCTGGCAAACGAGACTGCAGGACTCGATGTCCAGGCGGGGAAGCTGAACGACGGCGTGCAATCCTTAGTGGGCAGCATGGGCGATCTGGTTTCTTCGCTCGGGTCGGAAAGCGACTCCAAAACGCTCGTAGGGGGGTCGACCGCCCTCGTCGGCGGGCTGGAAAGCTTGGCGAACGAGCAGACGGGCGCGCCCGCATTGGCGGCTGGCATAGAAACACTGTCGGGCTCCCTCGGCAACTTGCAGGCGGGAGCTTCCGCGGCAAGCTCGTCTCTGGCGGGCGTGGATAAAGCAGCGATCATGGCAAGCGATATGAGCCCCGCCGATAAGGAAGCGCTTCTCAAAGCTATCGGGACGGCGCAGGCGTACCTGGACGGAGCTGGGGGGCAAACGGGCGTCGTCGAAGGACTGGGGCAGGCGAAGTACTCGACCGACACCCTGCTTGCGCCCGGCGCTCAGAAGATCGCCGACAACGCGCCGACGCTTCTGGCGGGAGCGCAGGCCGTCAACGGCGGTCTCGTGCAGATGCGCGATTCCCTCGTGTCGAAATCCTCCGACCTCCAGGATCTTTCCGCCGGCGCGAGCCAGCTCGCCCAGGCGGCTCCCGAGCTCGTCGCCGGCATCGGTCGCATCGACGCCGGCGCCAACGAGGTGAACGCCAACATGTCCTCGCTTGTAGCCGGCTCCTCGAAGGTGGCGTCCGGCGCCTCGCAGGTGAACGACGGCGCGTCCTCGGCGGTGTCGGGTGCGAACCAGCTCGACGACGGAGCGGCGCAGCTTGTCGATGGCGTCCAAGCAGCCAAGAACGGTGCGGGTCAGCTGGTTGCCGGCACGCAAAGCGCCAAGGACGGTTCTGCGCAGATCGCTTCCGGCGCCGTGCAGTTGGAGGAGGGCAGCGGTACGCTCGCTTCGGGTCTGACCGACGCAGTGGACGGCTCCGGCGAGTTGTCCACCGCCCTCGCAGACGGCGCGAAGACCGCCGCCGAGCAGACGACGAACATCGACGGCAAGTCCGAGGTGATGAGCGATCCCGTCGAGCTTGCGAACGAGTACTACACCACCGTGAAGAACTACGGAACCGGATTCGCCCCGTACTTCATGGCGTTGGGTCTGTGGGTAGGCGGTCTTGTGGCAGGGTTCGTGTTCAAGCCGCTCAACAGCCGCCTCATCATGTCGGGCGCGAATCCGGTCACGGTGGCGTTCTCGAACTACCTGCCGGTGGCGTTCTTCTCGCTCATCCAGGCCACGCTGCTCATGGTGGTGCTTCAATTCGGCCTGCAGCTGCAAATCGACAACGTTCCCGCGTTCTACGCTATGGGCTACCTCACGGCTCTCGTGTTCGCGGCCATCATGCAGATGCTTATGGCGGCGTTCGGGTTCCCCGGTAAGTTCGTCGCCATCATCCTGCTTATGCTGCAGCTGACGGCTTGCGCGGGCACGTTCCCCATCCAGACGACGCCCGACTTCTTCCAGGTTATCAACCCGTACATGCCCATGACGTACGTGGTGCAGGGCATGCGCCAGATCATGACGGGATTGGATTACGGCATCGTGGGCTTCGACTGCTTCGTGTTGTTCGCAATCGGGGCTGCGTGCTTCGCGCTGACGTGTCTTGTGGCGTATCGCAAGCGCACGGTGCGTATGGAGGACTTGCATCCGGTGCTGCAGCTCGGCTAGTTTCCGACCTGCTACACTGGGGAATGACAGACGAACGGCCCGGCGACGGACGCCGGGCCGCGGGGGTGATGCGATGATGGGAACGAAGCGAACCGAGAAAGCGTGCGCGACGCGCAAGCAGCTGCTCGAAGCGGCGTTGGCGGTGATCGGCGAGAAGGGGTACTCGGCGGCCACGGTCAACGAGATAGTCGATGCGGCCGGCGTATCGAAGGGCGTGGCGTATTATCACTTCAAAAGCAAGGCCGTCATGGCCGAGAGCATCCTGGAAGAGGGGATCGGCGGGCTCATCGAGGGCTTCGAGCGCATCGCTGCGGAGGCTCCCACCGCGCCCGAGGCGCTTACCGGCATGGTGGAGCTGTTCGCCACGAGCATTTTCGAGAACAAGGCGTTCGGGCGCTTCTTCGTGTCCGAGCTGTGGCGCGAGGGTCGCGTGTGGTCAAGGTCCATGCGCGACTACGAGGGGCGCTTGTTGGACGTGTTGGAGGGTCAGCTGGCGCGCGGTCAGAGGGAGGGCTTCATCCGGTCCGAGATCGATCCAGCGTTCGAGGCAGTGGCGCTGATCGGCATGGTGCTGACCACCACGCTGTACTACATCGGCGACGAGAGCCCGCTGCTGGGCGCGCCGTCTCACCAGCGCGCAGGGGCACAGGCGATCGGAGGCAAAAACGGTTTCATCGCGCGTATCGTCGATTTCGTCCGACACGCCAACGCCTCCCCGGGGGTGTTGGGGTAGGCGTGGCGAGAGCGTAAGCGGTTCGGAATTCGGCATCGTTCGCGATGTCGAATTTTTTGTTGCCCTGTACTTCGTGTCGATTCATATCGTAGAATGTGAACATGGATCAGAATAGTCAACATTTGAAAGGAGAAATGAATATGTTGTTCTACAGCGAAGGGTCTACGTTGGGTACTTGCGCGCTGATCGGCTTTGGCAGTCTCTGCTTCAATCTTGGATTTAGCTCCATGCCTCAGGAAAAACCAAACCTGGCTGCAGTTTAAGCAGTGTGGAAGGTGCAGCGTAGGCGGTACTTCGATAGTGGGTTGACTACTTATTCGGCAATTATTAGAGATCGGCAAGTAGCGTGACGAAAAGCATTCGGAAGATAGAGAAAGCTCTCGCTAAGCTCGAAGTGCTTGGTTCAAGGCTTAGTTGCTTGTTCTTGGTTGCTTTTGTCTTCGTTTGCGTTTTCGTAGCGCTGTTTTTAGTGGCCAAGGTAAGTGATTTCGCAGGTTCGGGCGAAGCTCTCGATGTGTCTTACCTCATGCAGCTGACGTTGAGCCTTCTCGATTTTGCGATCTACGGAGTGATTCTTTTGGTCATGAGAAGCATCGCGAAAGATGTAGCACAAGGTCGTTCGCCCTTCACCATTGCCCATGCTAATCAAATTAGAATCATCGCTTGGCTGTTTTTGACGGGATTTGTTCTCGGCATTTTGATATCGTCCGGTTTTGTGTCAGTTGCGAATGCTGGTGGGTTTCATATAGGACTTGCTTCGGATGAATCGGCCAACTATTCGGTTATTTCCATCGACGTCAAATCCGTCGTTGGGGCTGTCGTTTGCTTCTCGCTCTCTTCCGTTTGGAAGTACGGGGCTTTGCTGCAGGCCGATTCGGATGATTACCTGTAGGGGCTTGAATATGGCGAAGCACCTGATAGTCGAATTGGAAGCGGTGCTGCTCGAGAAGGGCAAAAGCAGCAAGGACCTCGTGCGCGCCACCGGGCACACGACCGTGAACGTGTCCAGGATACGCCAGGCGAAGATGCGCGGCATCAGGATGGACACCCTCATGGAAATCTGTCTCGAGCTAGATTGCCAGCCGGGCGATATCCTGAAGATCGTCACCGATGAGGAGTTCGATCGCCTCGTCGAAGAGCGTCGTAAAACGGGGGAGGCCCGCGTCAAGGCGGGCTTGAGGCGGACCGCCCCCGAGCGCGTGTACGAGATTGATTTGGATCTCGGGGGAGAGTAAGGGTTCCGTTCGCCGGAAGTGCCGGCTTCTTATCATCAAACGATAAAAATACTGATACCATTCCAGGCTGTCATTCTTGAATGAAGGAGGAATCACGGCTCGTCTCTCACTGTTTTTTCGCATGGTCGACGAAGGGGTCGTGTCCTTCTCGGTGGCGGCGAGCTTCTTGGCCGCCGTGCCCCTGTGCGCCATCCAGGGAAGCTGGCTTGCCGAGTGGTCTTTCGACCTGTTCTTCGCTACATGGATCTTGGCGTCCCTGGCGGCTTACCCTTTCGTTTGCGCACTGCTGAACGCTTACTTCCTGGCGGCTCTGCCTGTCGATCGCGAGCGGATGGCGGCCAGCGGGCGCATGGAGACGGCAACGATCGTCGCTGGGGCGTTCGGGCTGCTGTGCGCGGCGTGTCTGACGGATTCGTCTCGCATGGAAACGGTGTCGACGGCTGGGCGCACGTTCGTGGGCGCCGGCATGCTCGCGTGCCTGTTCTGGTATGCGACGGCTCGTTTCCGATCGAAATCGGCCGCGTCGCCGGGTTCGGAGGCTATGGCGGCGCTTTCGGCTTTGATCGTATCATCGACGACGTTCGGGCTGGTCTGCACGGTTGGGACGGGGCTTGTTTGGAAAATCCTCGTTCTGATGTACCCGCTCAATCTCCTGCTCGTCCTTGCGAAACTGGCCAAGGGGTCGAAGGACGCGGAGGCCGGCTTGTCGAACATGCGCCGCCGATTCCGTCGTTGACGAGAAAGATGCGTTTATTGAGCGGATGCGCGACTTCGGCCGACATGCATTCGCGCATGCGGAATCGGTGCGCTACACTATCGGCGAACCCGAGCACAAAGGAGCTAATCATGTGCGGAATCGTCGGATACACCGGAACGCGCCCCGTCAAGGACATCCTGATCGAAGGTCTGTCGCGACTCGAATACCGCGGCTATGACTCTGCCGGCATCGCCGTCGAGCAGGACGGCAAGCTGGAAGTCGTGCACTGCAAGGGGAAGGTGAGCGGCCTCGCGCAGCTCGTCGAGCCCCTCGAGCTGACCGGCACCTGCGGCATCGGCCACACGCGCTGGGCCACGCATGGCCGCCCCAGCGAGGCGAACGCGCATCCGCATACCTCCTGCGACGGCAGCGTAGCCGTCGTGCATAACGGCATCATCGAGAACTTCGCCGAGCTGCGCGAAGAGCTGGAAGGCCGCGGCCATACGTTCACGAGCCAGACCGACACCGAGGTCATCGCGCACCTCGTGGAGGAGAACCTGCGCGAAAGCAACGACCTCTTGCAGGCCGTGCGCGAGGCTGCCGACCGCCTGATCGGCGCCTATGCCATTGCGGCTATCAGCGACCAGGAGCCCGGCACCCTCGTGGCCGCGCGCAAGGACTCGCCGCTCGTGGTGGGGCTGGCCGAGGACGGCGCGCACGTGGCCTCCGATATCATCGCCATGATCGACGACACGCGCGACGTGGTGGTGCTCGCCGACGGCGATATGGCGAAGCTCACGCCGAATGCCGTCACGTTCTACAACGTGCGCGGCGAGGCGTACGAGCCCGAGGTGACGCACGTCGACTGGGATCTCGATGTGGCCGAGAAGGGCGGCTACCCCGACTTCATGTTGAAGGAGATCCACGAGCAGCCGCGCGTGATCCGCGACACGCTGGCGGGGCGCCTGGTGAACGGCGCGCTGTCCATCGACGAGCTGGACCTCACGCTGGAGGAGCTCAACCTTATCGACCGCGTGTACGTCATCGCCTGCGGCACGTCGTATCATGCGGGCCTCATCGCGAAGAACCTCATCGAGGGTTGGGCGCGCATCCCCACGGAAGTGGAGGTGGCCAGCGAATTCCGCTACCGTAACCCCATCATCACGCCGTCCACCCTGGTGGTGGCCGTGTCGCAGTCGGGCGAGACGGCCGACACGCTGGCCGCCATCCGCGACGCGCGCGTAAAGGGCGCGAAGGTGTTCGGCATCACGAACGTGGTGGGCTCGCCCGTGGCGCGCGAGAGCGACGGCGTCATCTACACGAAGGCCAACAAGGAGATCGCGGTGGCCTCCACCAAGTCGTTCCTGGGCCAGGTGGTGTCGCTCACGTTGCTCGCCATGCTGCTTGCCCAGGTGAAGGGCAAGCTCAAGACAAACCAGGTGCGCCTGCTGTTCCACGAGCTGGCCGACACGGCCGAGCAAGTGGAGCGCATCCTGGCCGATTCCTCGTCCATCGATGAGGCGGCGCGCGCGTGCAAGGACGCGGCCAGTGCGCTGTTCGTGGGCCGCGGCATGGGCGCCGCCATCAGTTACGAGGGCGCGCTCAAACTCAAGGAGATCAGCTACCTGCACGCCGAGGCCTATCCGGCCGGCGAGATGAAGCACGGCCCCATCGCGCTCATCGACGAGGGCTTCCCGGTCATCGCGGTGGCCACGAAGAGCCCCGTGTACGACAAGCTGGTGTCGAACCTGCAGGAGGCGAAGGCGCGCGGCGCCATGGTGGTGGCCATCGCCACCGAGGGAGACGAGGACATCCGGCACCATGCCGACCACGTCATCTACATCCCTAAGGTGCGCGACGCGTTCAGCGCCATCACGGCCAGCGTGCCGCTGCAGCTGTTCGCGCGCGCCATCGCCGTCGAGCGCGGCTGCGACGTGGACCAGCCCCGCAACCTGGCGAAATCGGTGACGGTGGAGTAACGGGGGGACCTGTGGGACCGCGAATCCGCACGGCGACGTCCAGTCGCTCGGACAGTCCTCGCTGCGCTGCGGAACTCGCTTGGTGGACGCCGCCGTGCGGATTCGCTCCGCAGGGGCCGGTACTCTGTCGGTGAATCGCCAGGTTGGATGCTGAGTCTTTAAACCGGTTTTTGGAATATGGGTGATTGGGGATTGTTGTGAGTGAGAGCGAGAAGAGCGTGACGGAGGCGGCTTCGGCGGCGTTCGAGGGCGTCGAGGGCGCGGTGGGACTTGGCGTGGACATCGTGGAAATTGCCCGCATGCGCCGCATCTTGGAGCGCACGCCCAGCTTTCGCGAGAAGGTGTTCTCCGAGGAGGAACGCTCCTACTGCGAGTCCACGGCGAACCCCGAGGTGCATTACGCTACGCGCTTCGCCGCGAAGGAGGCCGTGCTGAAGGCGCTGGGCACCGGGTTCTCGCGCGGCATCGCCAACCACGACGTGGAAGTGCGCCGCAACGCGAAGGGTCGCCCCTTCGTGGTGCTGCATGGGCGCGCTAAGGAGGTAGCCGACGAGCGGGGCGTGCGCGAGCTGCCGCTGTCGCTTTCGTACACGCACACCGACGCCGTGGCCTGCGCGCTCGCCATCACGGAGGAGTCGGTCCGCGCCCAAGAGGAGCGCGTGAACCCTATGGAGGAGCTGGCGAAGCAGTTCAAGGAAGCTCGTAGCCTGCTGGACGAGATGGACGCGCCGAAGAAGGCCTCCGAGGATCCAGCAAACTGATCGTCCCGCGCGAGGCGCGCCGTTTCGAGAGTTCGCGCGGCGCGCCTGCATTCGCGGGTCGCACGGGCGAGCCCTCCTCGTCGAGGTGCCTCGTCCTTCCCCTGCATGGAAGAGATTCAACGCTATGCATGATTTTTCGTCAGCGCCATGTACTTCGACCTGGGCTTTCCCTTTTTTGTCTCTGACAACAAGCTTCTAGAATCGTGCATAGCGCGCGATCTCTGCCATCCCGCCTCGTGTTCGCTGCTAGAGCATACGGACAAGCTCGTCCAGCCGCACGGCGGCCGACGCTAGGTGAAAAAGCGCACATGTCGCTCTCGGTCTCGTCTCGCCGCTCCCTTCGTCGAGCGTCTGAACCAATTCTTTATTTTGTTGAGTGAAAGGATTGAATTCCATCGGCGAACCTTCTAGTTTGGTTCGAACGAGCCATTGGCAAGCGAGGAGGCGCACGTTGACGCCAGAACACGAAACGCGCGGCAAGCACGAAGCGCAGCAACCGGCGCCGCAGCCAGCGCCGCGCCCGGCACCGCAGCGAACGCGGCGCATCGACTCGATCGACCCTCCCTTGGCCGACGGCGCGCCGGAAAGCTACGTGTCGTTCGTGCCCGCGTCGCGGGGCGGCCGACCGGGGCCGGTTCGCGGCGGGCGCCCGGAGTCGGCGGACGGCGGCCGACAAGGGTCGTCGAACCGGAAGCCTCCGTTCGCGAAGAAGACCGGGCTCATTGCGGGCGGCGCGCTCGTCGCCGTGATCGCGATCGTCTACCTGGCGGGCGCGCTCGTGTTCATGGACCGCTTCATGCCCAACACCACGATCATGGGCAAGGACGTGTCGTTGAAAACCACCGCCGAGGTTCAGGATCTGTTGACCGACGTGGCGAAAAGCTACCAGCTGAGCGTGTCGGGCGAGGGGTTCTCGCTGACGCTCGCCTCGTCCGACATGGGCACGGCCGTCAACAGCAGCAGCGTGACGGATGCCATGCACGCCGATGCCAGCCCGTGGGCCTGGCCGGTCGAGGTATTCACCGTGCACGACGAAACCGACAAGCTGGTCACTTCGAACGGCAAGCTGGACGAAGCCGTGCGGAAGGCCGTCGAGGCGTTCAACGAGCAGGCCGAAGCGCCGCGCAACGCCGGGCTCGACTACGACAGCGGCGGCTCTCGGTTCGTCGTGCGCGCCGAGACCGTCGGCACTGCGCTCGATGCCGATAAGGTGGCCGAGACGGTGAACGCGGCCGTCGCTGCGATGGGGTCGAGCGCGACGCTGTCCGAGGATGCGTTGCAGCAGCCCACGCTGCTGTCCGACGATGAGCGTCTGGCGAAGGCGGCCGATGAGGCGAACAACCTGTTGAAAGCCGATTTCTCGCTGAAGCTGGGCGATACGCCCGTGGCGCAGGTGAATGCCGATGCCATCGCCGGTTGGGTGCGCTTGCACGACGACGTGACGGTGGGCGTCGACGAGGGGCTGGTGGCAGCCTGGGTGCAGGATCTGGCTTCGGCGTGCAACACCTACCAGGCGCGTCGCACGTTCACGCGCGCCGACGGCAAGGAGGTGACCGTGTCAGGCGGCGTATACGGCTGGATCATCGACAAGGGCAAGCTGCAAGAGGCGGTGACGAACGGCGTGGGTTCCGCGCAGACCGGCGACATGGCCATCCCTTGCGAACAGGAGGCGGGCGCCTACGACGGGCTGCACGGACGCGATTGGGGCAAGCGCTACGTCGACGTCGATCTGACGGAGCAGCACGCGCGCTTCTACGACGACGAAGGCTCGCTCGCGTGGGAGTCCGACGTGGTCACCGGCACGCCGGACGGCGAGCACGACACCCCCGAGGGCGTCTACGTAATCAACGGCAAGGAGAGCCCGTCGAAGCTGATCGGCCAGATGAAGCCCGAGACGGGCGAGCCGGAATACCAGACCGAGGTGAAGGCCTGGATGCCGTTCGTAGACAACTACATCGGGTTTCATGATGCCGATTGGCAGCCCGCGTTCGGCGACTCGCGGTACAAGTCGGGCTACGGCAGCCACGGCTGCGTGAACCTGCCGCCGGAGAAGGCGGTGGAGCTGTACGACCTTATCAAAGTGGGCGACGTCGTGGTCAGCCACTGGTAGGATCGGCCGCCGCGGATCTCGCCGTGATCCTGACCGTGCCAAATCCCCCGTCCCTTTGACACACTCAGGACCGTGTCGAAGGGACGGGGGATTTGGCACGCTTCCTGCTCGCTCAGGACGACGCGCTCACGAGCTCGGCGATGGCGTCGGGGATGCAGGCGACGACGTCTTCCGCCGTCGCAGCGATGGTCGACCAGCGCGCCGCGGCGGCCAACCCGGCGCGGGCGTGCAGCTCGGCGCCCAGCACGGACGCCTCGAAGGGGTCGAGCCCCTGCGCCAGCAGCGCGGCCGTCATGCCGGCCAGCACATCTCCCGTGCCCGCCTTCGCCAACGCCGGAGTGCCGTGCGCCATGCGCACCGTCTGCTCGCCGTCGGAGAGGTACGTGACGGGCCCTTTCACCACGGCGATCACGCCATAGGCGAGCGACAGCGCCTCGGCGAGCGCGCAGGGATCGTCGACAGGCAGGTCGAAGGGGCGTGCGAGGCGCGCCGCCTCTCCGGCGTGCGGCGTGACCACGGTGGGGTTCCCGTTGAGGAAGCGCCGCCTCAGCAAGCGTCGCCCTTTTGCGGAGACGAGCGCGTCCAGGCCGGTGCCGTCCACCAGCACGGGCGCGTCGGCGTGCTTCAGCACGAAGTGAACGAGCTTCTCGGCTTCGACGTCTTCTGCGTCGAAGCCGCAGCCGACGAGGTAGGCGCGCGGTTTGCCGGGCTTCGCGGCCGGAAGGTTCGCCTTGAGAGCCGCGCGCGGGCGCACCACGAGCGAGGGCCGAAAGCCTTGCACGAGCGGGACGGCCGACGGACTGGTGAACACCTCGGTGTAGCCGGCGCCCATGCGCTGGCCGGCGTAGGCCGCCAGGCACGCTGCGCCCGGATAGCGCTCGCTGCCCACGATGGCGGCCAGCGTGCCGCGCGAGTACTTGTTCGCGTCGTCGGCCGGCAGCGGCACGAGGGCCACCAGCTCGTCGTTGCTGTATTCTCGAACGTTCTGCATGGTCGTACCGCCCTGTCTTCCGAGGAACCGCGTGCTCGCATTCTACCGCGTATCGCGCCTGAGCGCGACTGCGGGCCGAATCGGCGACAACGCGTCGAATTCGCCCGTAACCGTACGTAAACGGTTGCGCGAGCTGGGGGTTCGGAGGTGCCGCTGCGCTAGAATGGCGGTAAACAACCAAGGCGCCGCACCGGTTTTCGGACGCGTTGCGCGGCGCGGTCGCCGCGACCAAGGAGCAATCTCATGGATACGACCAACAAGCACGACTGGGGCCTCGTCATCGCGGGCGTCCTGCTCGTCATCTGCAGCATGTTCTTCCTTTTCGCGCCGGGCCTGGCGCTGGTCACCATCACGGTGATCGCCGGCGCGGCGTTCCTCGTGTCGGGCATCTTCGACATCGTCAACTACTTCCGCTTCCGCCGGGCCATGGACCTGTCGGGCTGGGCGCTGGCCTACGGCGCGCTCGACATCGTGCTGGGCATCCTGTTTTTGGTGAACCCGCTGGTGTCGGCCGGCGCGCTGGCGTGGTTCATCGGCGCGTTCTTCATCGTGTTCGGCGTGTTCGAAGCCGTCGGGGCGTTCAAAGTGCGCAACATGGGTGCGTCGATGTGGGGCTGGATGCTGTTCTCGGGCATCGTCGGGGCGCTGTGCGGCCTGACGTTCTTCATCGCCCCGGCCATGCTGGGCGTCTTCCTGTCGGTGTTCATCCTGATGCGCGGCGCATCGCTCATCTTCTACGGCTGGAACGCCGGCAAGGCCATGCTGGCGTAGCCAGGCGCGCGCTGCCGTGGAGCGTTTGCTGAAACGCCGAGCCGAGCGCGCAGCGTTTCGCGGCTCGTGGTAGAATTCCGAAGAAAACAGGCGAAGGCCCCGATCGTTTCGGGGCCTTCTTCCCGATTGCACGAAACGGTGGAGAACATGGCAGACGAACAGCAGACTTTGCTCGACGAGCAGGCGCTTGCGGAAGCGACCAGCGATCCGGCGGCGCGCATCGACGCGCTTCGGCGCGAGATCGAGCATCACAGCTACCTGTACTACGCCAACGACGCGCCCGAGATATCCGACGCCGCGTTCGACTCGCTCATGCGCGAGCTGCGCGAGCTGGAGGCCGCGCATCCCGAGCTGATCGACCCGTCCAGCCCCACGCAGCGCGTGGGCGGCTACGTGGGCGAGCAGTTCGCCCCCGTGCGCCACGCCCGGCGCATGTACTCGCTGGACAACGCCATGGACCTGGACGAGCTGGACGCGTGGATCGAGCGCGTGACCGAGGCGTTCGGGCGCATGGTGCCCGTGGTGTGCGAGCTCAAGATCGACGGCTCGTCCATCGCGCTGACGTACGAGGACGGCCGCTTGATGCGCGCCGCCACGCGCGGCGACGGCACCACCGGCGAGGACGTCACCGCCAACATGCGCACGGTGAAGGACGTGCCGCTGCGCCTGCGCGAGGGCGCGCTGGGCGGATTGCGCGACGCGGACGTGCCGGTGGAGCTGCGCGGCGAGGTGTACATGCCGAAGTCCAGCTTCGACGCGCTGAACGCCGCGGCCGTCGAGAACGGCAAGCAGGCGTTCGCGAACCCGCGCAACGCCGCCGCCGGCAGCCTGCGCCAGAAGGATCCGTCCATCACGGCCAACCGCGACCTGTCCACCTTCATCTACGCGGTGGCTGACGAGCGCGCCCTGAACGCGGAGGGCCAGTGGGAGCTTTTGGCGTGGCTGCGCGAAGCGGGCTTCCACGTGAACCCCGACGTGGAGCTGTGCGAGACGCGCGAGGCGGTGCATGCGTTCTGCGAACGCGCCGTGGCGCGGCGCGAGGACCTGCCCTACGAGATCGACGGCGTGGTGGTGAAGGTGAACTCGTTCGCGCAGCAGGAGTCGATGGGCTACACGGCACGCGCGCCGCGCTGGGCTATCGCGTTCAAGTTCCCTCCCGAGGAGAAGACCACGCTGTTGCGCGACATCACCGTGCAGGTGGGGCGCACCGGCAAGCTGACGCCCGTGGCCGAGCTCGACCCCGTGGTGGTGGCCGGCTCCACCGTGGCGCGCGCGACGCTGCACAACGAGGACGAGGTGCAGCGCAAGGACGTGCGCGTGGGCGACACCGTCATCGTGCGCAAGGCCGGCGACGTGATCCCCGAAGTGCTGGGGCCCGTGCTGGCGCTGCGCCCCGACGATGCCGTGCAATGGCAGATGCCGCGCACGTGCCCGTCGTGCGGCTCGCCGGTCATCCGCGAGGAAGGCGAGGTGGACTTCCGCTGCATTTCCATCGACTGCCCGGCGCAGGCGTTGGAACGCTTGCTGCACTGGGCCAGCCGCGGCGCCATGGACATCGACGGCATGGGCGAGGAGATCGTGTCGCGCCTGGTGGAGAGCGGCCGCTTGAGCGACGTGGCCGACTACTACACGCTGGACGAGATGGAGCTGTCGCTTCTGGACATGGGTCGCGTGAACAAGGACGGCGAGCCCATCCGCCTGGGTTCCACCGTGGCGAAGAAGCTGGTGGCCGCCATCGACGAGAGCCGCACGCGTCCGTTTGCCCGCGCGCTGTTCGGGCTGGGCATCCGCCACGTGGGCAAGACCATCGCCGAGCTGCTGGCGGCGGCGTACCCGTCCATCGAGGCGCTGATGGAGGCCTCGGAGGAGGATCTGGCCGCCATCGACGGCGTGGGCCCGAAGATCGCGCGCAGCGCGTATTTGTTCCTGCGCACGCCCGACAACGCCGCCGTCATCGAGCGCTTGCGCTCGCACGGCGTGGCGCTTGCGGACGAGGCCGCGGACGCGGGCGAGCAGCTGCCGCAGACGCTGGCGGGGCTCACGTTCGTGCTGACGGGCTCGCTCGTGGAAAGCGGGATGACCCGCGACGAGGCGGGTGCCGCGCTCAAAGCGCGAGGCGCGAAGGTCAGCGGCAGCGTGTCGAAGAAGACGAGCTTCGTCGTGGCAGGCGAGGCCGCCGGAAGCAAGTACGACAAGGCCGTCGCCCTCGGCGTCCCCGTGCTGGACGAAGCCGCCCTGCTGCGCATCCTCGAAACCGGCGAGGCTCCGGAGTAGGACGCCCGGGCTCCGTCGCGCCCCGATGTTTCACGGGGAGCATTGCTCGGATGCTCCGCTTGGTGCATGAGGCTCGACGAGGATCCGTCTCCGACGGATCCGATGTCCTGCGGATGACCCCCATGCATCCTTTTGCTTTCGAAAAGGCAAAAAGTCATCGAATTCGGAAGAAAGAGCGCTTACCGCAAGGTCTCGGATCGTTCTGGCAGGAGGAGGCGTTGTTGCGATCAGGCATTATGAGGAAAATCGTTTCGCGTCGCGATAGCGGGCTGCGCCCCGTCTTCCGAATTCGATGCTTTCTCGCCATCGGCTCCCTTGTCGGATGTCGGCAGAAGGAATCCGTCGATGTTTCACGTGAAGCATTCGTACGTTTGGCTTGCGTTCGCCCTTCTTCGTCTGCCGTTCGCCCGGGGGAGTTACGGAAATGAAATTCGTAACATTCGAAAGGAGCCCTCTCTGGTATAGTGTGTTACGCAATTCGAATACGTAACACCTATGGCGGATTCAAGGCGCCGAGGCGTTGAGGGAAGGGAACGGAAGCATGGCAACACTCACGCGACGCGATTTCGCGAAACTGACGGGTGCGACGGCGGCGACGCTGTCGTTGGGCGGGCTGCTGGCAAGCTGCGCGAGCGGCGAGGCCGAGAAGCCGGCCGAAGGCGCGACGGAAGGTGCGGCCGACAAGGCCTCTTCGCAGGTTATCGTCTCGATGACCACCGGATCCGAGCCGGCCGCCGGCTTCGACCCGATGGTGTCGTGGGGCTGCGGCGAGCACGTTCACGAGCCGTTGATCCAGTCAACGCTGATCACTACCGATGCGGACCTCAACTTCAAGAACGACCTCGCCACGTCCTACGAAGCGTCCGAAGACGGCATGACCTGGACGTTCGCCGTCCGCGACGACGTGAAGTTCACCGACGGCACCCCGCTCACGGCGCGCGACGTGGCCTTCACCATCAACGGCATCTTGAACTCGGAAGCATCCGAGTGCGACATGTCCATGGTGAAAGAGGCCGTGGCCACCGACGACGCCACCGTCGTCGTGCACATGGAGAAGCCGTTCAACGCGCTGCTGTACACGCTGGCCGTGGTGGGCATCGTGCCCGAGCACGCCTACGGCGACACGTACGGCGACAACCCCATCGGCTCGGGGCGCTACATGCTGGAGCAGTGGGACAAAGGCCAGCAGGTCATCCTCAAGGCGAACCCCGACTACTACGGCGAGGCGCCGAACATCCAGCGCGTCGTGGTGGTGTTCATGGAAGAGGACGCCTCGCTTGCGGCGGCGAAGTCCGGACAGGTCGACGTCGCATACACCTCGGCGACGTTCGCGGCTCAGCAGCCGAGCGGCTACGACTTGCTGAACTGCGCGTCGGTCGACTCTCGCGGCATCTCGCTGCCGGTGATTCCGGCGGGCGCTACGAAAACCGACGAGAAGGGCGAAGCGGCGGCCGGCAACAACGTCACGTGCGACCTGGCCATTCGTCAAGCCATCAACTACGGCGTCGACCGCGACAAGATGATCGACAGCGTGCTGAACGGCTACGGCACCGTGGCCTACAGCGTGGGCGACGGCATGCCGTGGTCCTCGCCTGATATGAAGTGCTCCACCGATGTCGAGAAGGCGAAGAAGCTGCTCGACGACGGCGGCTGGACGGCCGGTGCGGACGGCATCCGCGAGAAGGACGGCACGCGCGCTGCGTTCAACCTGTACTACTCGGCCGGCGACACCGTGCGCCAAGGTATCGCCGAGGAGTTCACCAACCAGATGAAAGAGCTGGGCATCGAAGTATCCATCAAGGGCGCCAGCTGGGACGATCTGTACCCGCATCAGTTTACCGATCCGGTGGTGTGGGGCTGGGGCACGAACGCGCCCACCGAGATTTACAACCTGTTCTACTCCAAGGGCACGGGCAACTACGCCTGCTACACGAGCGAAACCACCGACAAGTACCTCGACGAGGCGCTGGCCCAGCCTACTGTGGAAGAGTCGTTCGATCTGTGGAAGAAGGCTCAGTGGGACGGCCAGTCCGGCATCGCGCCGCAGGGGGACGCGCCGTGGGTGTGGTTCGCGAACATCGACCACTTGTACTTTGCGAAGGACAACCTCAAGATCGCGAAGCAGAAGCCTCATCCGCACGGACACGGCTGGTCGCTGGTGAATAACGTCGACCAGTGGTCCTGGGCGTAAGTCTATTGTGCTCGACGCGGGAGGGGCGGGCAACATCCAGTCGCTCGGCAGTCCTGCTCGCGCGAAACGCCCACTGGGCGTTTCGGCTCGTGCGGAACTCGCTTTGTGGATGCCGCCCGCCCCTCGCGCTGACTGCGGTGGACTTGCGCGTTGGGGGACTGGGCGCCGTTTGCGCTTGTTGAGGGGGATTGTTGTGAGGTTTTTTTACTAGTGAGGGTATAGTAGGCGCATGCCGCGATTTGTTGTTCGGAATATCTTGAAATTTCTGCTGCTCATGCTTGCGGTGAGTTTGGTTACGTTTGTGCTGGTCAGCGTTTCTCCTATCGATCCGGTGCAGGCGAACGTGGGGCAGACGGCCTATATCAACATGAGCGAGGCGAAGCGGGCGCAACTGGCCGAATACTGGGGTGTGAACACGCCTTTGTGGGAGCGCTACGCCAACTGGTTCGTCGACCTTCTGCACGGCGATCTGGGGACATCGCTGCGCTTCAATGCGCCGGTGATCGACGTCATCGCCACGCGGGCGGTGAACTCGCTGGCGCTCATGGCCACGGCTTGGGCGGTCAGCGGCGTGCTGGGCTTCGCGTTGGGCATCCTCGCGGGCGCGAACCGCGGCCGTCTGATCGACCGCATCGTGAAGGGGTACTGCTTCCTGTTGGCTTCGGTGCCCACGTTCTGGCTGGGGCTGCTGTTTCTCATCGTGTTCTCGGTGCAGCTGGGGTGGTTCCCGTTCGGCTTCTCGGTGCCCATCGGGGTGTCGGCGGCCGATGTGACCTTTGCCGACGCGCTGCATCATCTGGCGCTGCCAGCGCTCACGCTGTCGGTGATCGGCGTGGCGAACATCGCGCTGCACACGCGCGAGAAGACTATCGACGTGCTGGAAAGCGATTACGTGCGGTTCGCCCGTGCGCGCGGGTTGAGCACCTGGGGCGCCCTGCGCCACCACGGCCTGCGCAACCTCGCGCTGCCCGCGCTCACGTTGCAATTCGCGTCCATATCCGAGATATTCGGCGGATCGGTGCTGGTGGAGCAGGTATTCTCGTATCCGGGTCTGGGGCAGGCGGCCGTCACGGCCGGCCTCGGCGGCGACGCGGCGCTGTTGGTGGGCATCGCGCTATTCTCCGCCGCCTTCGTGTTCACCGGCAACCTGATAGCCAGCACGCTGTACGGCGTGGTGGATCCTCGCATGCGCAAGGGGGCTGCTCATGGCTGACGAGCGCGTTGAAACCTGCTTAACCTGCGAGTCCGCCGTCGGGTTCGGCAGTTCCCAGTCGCTCGGCAGTCCTGGCTCGCACGAAACGCCCACAGGGCGTTTCGGCTCGATGGGTGCGGCGCCGCGGAGCGAAGCGCAGCAAGTCCCCGAAGGGGAAACTCGCTTGGTGGGAACTGCCGAGCCCAACGGCTCCAAGGATGCCGCGCCGCCCCTTCTGCATGCTCCTCGCGCGGCTCGGGTGGGGAATAGGAGGTTGACGCTGGCGGCGTTTTTGGGTGCTTTGGCGGCGCTGGCGGCTGTGGTGGTCGCGGGGCTCGTCGTCGCGGATGCGGCTACGGCAACCGACTTCTCGATGAAGAACCTCGCTCCCAGCTTCGCCCATCCTTTCGGCACCGACTGGATGGGGCGCGACATGCTGCTGCGCACGCTGGCGGGGCTGTCCACCAGCGTGCTGGTGGGTCTTCTGGCCGCGGGCGTGTCGTCCATCATCGCGCTGGTCATGGGCGCGGTGGCGGCGCTGGGCGGGAAGAAGGCCGATGCCGCGGTCACCTGGCTCATCGACCTCATGCTGGGCATCCCCCATATCGTGCTGCTCATCCTCATCTCGTTCGCGTTGGGGAAGGGCTTCTGGGGCGTCACCATCGGCGTGGCCGTGACGCACTGGCCCAGCCTCGCGCGCGTCGTGCGCGCCGAGATCCTGCAGTGCAAGCAGTCGACGTTCGTGGCTGCGGCGCGGCGGCTGGGGCAGACTCCTCTGCGCATCGCGGCGAAGCACATGGTTCCTTACGTGCTGCCCCAGTTCATCGTGGGGTTGATTCTGCTGTTCCCGCACGCCATCCTGCACGAGGCCGCCGTGACGTTCCTCGGCTTCGGTCTGCCGCCCGAGCAACCCGCCATCGGCGTGATCCTCAGCGAGTCGATGGCGTACCTGTCGGCCGGCATGTGGTGGCTCGCCGTGTTCCCGGGTCTCGCGCTCATCGCGACCGTGCTGCTGTTCGACCTGGCGGGATCCAGCCTGCGCAAGCTCGTCGACCCGCACAGCGCGCAGGAATAGGAGGCCGTCATGGACGAAGCGAACCGCAAGAACCCGCTTGAAACGGACGGCAGGAACCCGCTGCCGGAGCATCTGGCCGCTCGCGAGCGCGCGCTGTACGAGGCCGCTGCCGAGCTGGAGCGCCTGACCGACCAGCTGTTCGGTGCGGAAGGCGCCGGCCGCGACTGCGCGATAGCGTCCGAGGATCCGATCGACGGCCTCGCGCCCGACGTCGTGCCGCACGAGGCTCTTTCGCACAAAGACGCGCAGGTGCACCACCATCATACGCACGCGCCCGTTTCCCGCCACGAGCACGGCCACCACCTGCTGCAGGTGGAGGACCTCAGCGTGGGGTTCCGCATGTACGACGAGGACGCCCCCTTCTTTCGCGCGAAGCAGCGCGAGGTCGAGGTCATCCATTCTTTAAGCATCTCCGTGCATGCAGGCGAGATCGTGGCCGTGGTAGGCGCGTCGGGTTCCGGCAAGACGCTTTTGGCCGATGCCGTGTTGGGGCTGTTCGAGCCGAACGCCACGGTGCGGGGCCGCGTCTGGTTCGACGGCGCGCAGCAGGATGCGGCGTCGCTTTCCGCGCTGCGCGGCCACGGCATCTCGCTGGTGCCGCAGAGCGTGAACAACCTCGACCCGCTCATGAAGGTGGGCCGCCAGGTGGAGGGCTTCGCGCGCGCACACGAGTCGCGCGCCGAGCGTCGTCGTCGGCGCGCGCAACTGTTCGAGCGCTACGGACTGCCCGAGGACACGGCGGGGAAGTATCCGCACGAGCTGTCGGGCGGCATGGCGCGCCGCGTTCTTTTGTGCTGCGCGCTCATGGACGACCCGCGCGTCATCGTGGCCGACGAGCCCACGCCCGGCCTCGACCTGGATCTGGCCGTGCGCGCGCTCGACGACTTCCGCGCCTTCGCCGACGCGGGCGGCGGCGTGATGCTCATCACGCACGACATCGAGCTGGCCCTGCGCGTGGCCGACCGCGTGGCGGTGTTCCGCGACGGCACGGTGGTGGAGGAGACGGCAGTTGCGAACTTCGCGTCTCCCGACCTGCTGCAGCACCCGTTCAGCCGCGAGTTGTGGCATGCGCTTCCCGAGCACGGCTTCGAGGCGCCGGGCGGGTCGACGGAAGGGGGCTCCCATGCTTGAGGCGCGCGGCATAACCTATGCGTACCCCGGCGCGCGCACGCCGCTGTACCGCGACTTCGACTTGGCCGTCGGCCCTGACGAGCGCGTCGCCCTCAGCGCGCCGTCCGGTTTCGGCAAGACCACGCTGTGCCGTATGCTGGCCGGATACGATCGTCCGCAGAAAGGCGAGATCCTCGTGGACGGCGCCCCGCTGCCGAAGCGCGGCACGTGTCCCGTGCAGCTGATCCTGCAGCATCCCGAAACCGCCGTCGACCCGCGCATGCGCATGAGTCAAACGCTGGCCGAAGCAGGAGAGGTGCCTCAGCGCTTGCTGGACGACCTGGGCATCCAGAAACGGTGGCTCGCGCGTTTCCCGCACGAGCTGTCGGGCGGCGAGCTGCAGCGCTTCTGCATCGCCCGCGCGCTGGCGGCGAACCCGCGCTACCTTGTGGCTGACGAGGTGTCCACCATGCTGGACGCCGTCACTCAGGCGCAGATCTGGCGTTTTCTCGTGGCGGAAACGCAGGCTCGCGGCATCGGCCTCGTGTTCGTGTCCCATTCGCACGCGCTCACCGAGCGCATCGCCACCCGCGTGGTGGATTTGGTGGCTCGCTAACGTTCTGTTCGGATAAAAGGTTATTTCTATCCGAAAACATACTTGCCGAGATATATTCGAGTTTGACTATAATCGTTGAAAAGAATAGTATGGGTGCAGTTCGGATACGAGGGGGCTGTGCGTCTCGTCATGGGTTCGAACGTCGAAGATCGAGAGAACGAGGGAAGGTACTCAATGAAGAAGCACATTCGCATCATGCTCGCGTCCGTGTGCGCGTTTGCCATGGTAGGGGCGTTCGCCCTGATCGGCTGCTCGTCGAATACCGAGCAACAAGCCGGCGAGACGCAGAAGCCCGCCGAAGAGCAGGCCAAGTCGGAGAGCCACGAGGCCGTGGAGCTGCAGCTGTTCGCCGCGAACTCGCTGTCGAAGGCCATGGACGCCGTACAGGAGCTGTACACGCAGGATCATACCTGGGTGACGTTCAAGGACACGCAGTATCTGTCTTCGGGCGAGCTGAACGAGCAGCTTGCCGGCGGCGCGTACGCCGACGTGCTGATCTCCGCCTCCAAGGGCAAGATGGACGATGCCGTGGAGAAGGGCTATGTCGACGAGGCGACTCGCTTCGACATGTTCAAGAACGACCTCGTGATGGTTGCCGGCGAGGATTCCGAGCTTGCCGCCAAGTACGCTGATCAGAGCTTCACGCTGGACGACCTTGCCACCGGCGATTACACAGTGGCTGTGGGCGATGCCTCTGTGCCGGCCGGCAACTACACCAATCAGGCGCTTTCCACCGTCGGTTGCTTCATCGACGCCGACGGCAAGACCGGCAAGGACAGCGCCGGCACCGACGGCTCCTACGACGGCACGCCGCTGGAGGGCAAGGTGAACTTGCAGAGTTCCGTGGGCAACGTGTGCAAGCAGGCGCAGTCCGGAGCCGTGGACGTGGCGTTCGTGTACAGCTCCGACGTGTACCGCTTCGGCGGCGTGAAGGTTATCGGCGTCGTCCCGGACGACACGCACAAGAACATCATCTACCCGGCTGCCATCTGCAAGGACTCCACGCAGGCCGAGGCTGCAAACGAGTTCATCGAGTGGGCTACCACCAACGCCGATGCCAAGAAGCTTTGGCAGGAGTGGGGCTTCGAGCTGGTTTCCTAGACTAGGCGCACATACGGTATAGTGACAAGGAAAGGATGGGATCGTACACGCCCATCCTTTCCGTGCGACAAGGACGATCTTATGGACAACACTCTAATCGACCGCATCGTTGGCGTCTTCTCTCGCGCTGCGATGCCGATCGTCTCATGCGCTTTGGCAATGGCGATCGCTTTCATCCCCGGCACCGCCCTTGCTGGCGCCGATGAAGAAGGCGATCTCGACGCGCCGAATGCGGCAGCGGGTGGCACATCGGCGCAATCGGCGCAGGAGGACACGGCGATCGACGATGCCGTGAACATCGCCGCCGATGGGAAATCGGCTTCGGTCGAAGGCAGCCCCTTCGCGCTCGAGGATTTCTCGCGTTCCCAGGTGGGCAGCAACAGCGACGTGAACGGCGTCTATGCAGGTTACCGCTATTTCGTCTCGGACGAGTCGGGTAGTCTCGCGGTTGTCGCCACCGACGAGCTCACCGTGGTCCACGTGCCGTCCGAGACTGCGCAGGCCGTGGGATTCGACGCCGAATCGTCCGAGAGCCGAGGTTTCCTCAAGCAGTTGCTCGTGGCTCTCGACGCGCAGAATTCGAAGGGCGGCGCGACGCTGTCCGCCGAGGGAGAGTGGGCGTTCACCGGAGAGCCTGAGTTCGAGCGGGACGGCGTGGTCTACAAGTTCGACCAGGAGCTCAAGCCCGGCGAGTTCTACGTCTGCGTCGTCGGTGCAGACGGCTCCGACGTGACGCAAGCGTCGTATCCCTCCTATGTGCGGCTCACCCATGCCGACTTCGCCACGCTCGCGTCTGCCGACCAGGTGAGCGTGATCGGGGCCCCCGAGGGCTTCGAGGCGTTGGCGTCGTTCTTGAAGGGCATCGACTACAGTCCCTTGTGGGTGACGCTGAAGACGACGCTCACGGCTATCGTGTTCATCTTCGTCCTGGGGCTTTTGGCCGCGTACTTCAGCCTGCGCATCCCCGCGCGGGCGCAGGATATCGCCGATTCCATCTTCACCATCCCCATGGTACTGCCGCCCACGGTGTGCGGCTTTCTGCTGCTGCTGGCGTTCGGCAAGAACACCGCGGTGGGGCAGTGGTTCATCGACATCGGCTTCCCGCTGATATTCAGCTGGCAGGCCACCGTGCTGGCGGCCGTGGTGGTGGCGTTCCCGCTGATGTACCGCAGCGCGCGTGGCGCGTTCGAGAACCTCGATCCGAACATGCTGGACGCGGCCCGCACGTTGGGCTGGAGCAACGCGAAGATATTCTTCAAGCTGATGCTGCCGCTGTCGTGGTCGTCCATCGCGGCGGGCACCGTGCTGTCGTTCGCGCGCGCCCTCGGCGAGTTCGGTGCGACGCTGTTTCTGGCCGGCAACTACCTGGGAATCACGCGTACCATCCCCATCGCCATCTACTTCGAGTGGATGAACGGCAACACCGACGTGGCCATTTTCTGGACGGTTGTCATCATGGCGTTCAGCTTCGTGGTCATCCTGTTCATCAATCTGTGGAGCAGGCGCACCACGAGCTATCGCAGGGGGATGGAAGCGTAATGAGCCCTGTCATCCTGAGCGCAGCGCGCAGCGCGGAGTCGAAGGATCCCGCGCGGCGCAAGCCGAGTGTCTTTGGGAAGGAATTGCCGAAATGAGTCTCGAAGTCAACATACGCAAGTCGTTCTCGTCGTTCACGTTGGACGTGGCGTTCGAGGCAGGGGACGAGACGCTGGGGTTTTTGGGCGCATCGGGATGCGGGAAGAGCCTTACCATGCGATGCATCGCCGGCATCGAGACGCCTGACGAGGGACGCATCGTGGTGAACGATCGGGTGTTCTTCGATTCCGAGCGGAAGATCAACCTCACGCCGCAGCAGCGCAAGACGGCGCTGCTGTTCCAGAGCTACATGCTGTTCCCGAATCTGACGGTGGCCGAGAACGTGGCCGCGGGCATCGGGCGCGAGGCGTCGAAGGCCGACCGCGACGCGCTGGTGGCCGCAGAGCTCAAGCGTTTCGGGCTGGAAGGGTTCGACCGGCGCTATCCGGCTCAGCTGTCGGGCGGCCAGCAGCAGCGTGTGGCGCTGGCCCGCATGCTGGCGGCGCGTCCGGGCATCCTCATGCTGGACGAGCCGTTCTCGGCTCTCGACGCGCACTTGAAGAGCGTGCTGGAGCAGAACCTCGTCAGCCTGTTCGACGCGTTCCACGGCACGGTGCTGTACGTCAGCCACGACATCGACGAGGCGCTGCGCTTCTGCGACCGCATCGCGGTGGTGGAGGCGGGGCGTATCACCGAGACGGGCACGGGCGACGACCTGGTGAACCGTCCGCAGTCGCTGGCGGGCGTGAAGCTGTCGGGCTGCAAGAACGCCACGGCGGCTGTTCGCGCGGGCGAGCGTAGCGTGCGTTTGCCGAAGTGGGGCATCGAGGCCGCGACGAGCGCGGCGGTGCCCGAGGACGTGAAGGCGCTCGGCGTGCGCGCGTTCTTCCTGCAACGCGTCGACGGCCCCGGCGAGAACTGCTACCGCGTGCGCGTGGACCGCGTCAGCGACTCGCGCTTCGAGCGCACGGTGCTGCTGGGCTTTCTCGACCGCGACGAGAGCGAGGCTCCCACGGTGTCGCGCACGGACGACGAGATGAAGTATCTGCACCAGCACCTGTTCTGGCGCGTCGACAAGCTGGCCGTGCCCGTCGACGAGCTGCCGCACGAGGGCGAGGAGCTGTGGATCCGCATTCCTCCCGACAAGGTGTACCTGGTATCGCGCTAGAGACGCCCTCGCGCGCAGGTAACGGTGGCGAGGAGCGGCTCGGTGACCCACGCTCTAACGCGCTTCGCCCGTGTATTCAGCGCGCGCCGATCCTTTCGCGATATTGCGCCATGCGGTGA
Organism: Eggerthella sp. BIOML-A4; assembly: GCF_009875575.1. NCBI lineage: Bacteria > Bacillati > Actinomycetota > Coriobacteriia > Eggerthellales > Eggerthellaceae > Eggerthella > Eggerthella sp. BIOML-A4. The sequence goes on from NZ_WWRX01000006.1 coordinate 222,264, forward strand.
TCCGAGGATGCCCTATACTGTATCCTCAGACGAGAAGGGAGTGCGTCCTGTGAAAGACAGCCATGGTCGTACCATCGACTATTTACGCATATCGCTCACCGACCGCTGCAATTTCCGCTGCATCTACTGCATGCCCGAGGAAGGCGTGCAATCGCTCGCGCACGAGGATATCCTGCGCATCGAGGAGATCGAGGAGGCGGTGCGCGTGGCGGCGGGCATGGGCATCCGCAGCATCCGCCTGACGGGCGGCGAGCCTCTCGTGCGCCTCGGCGTGGTGGATCTCGTGCGCGCTATCGCGCATACGCCCGGCATCGAGAACGTGTCGATGACCACGAACGGCGTGCTGTTGCCGAAGATGGCGGCCGACCTCAAGGAAGCGGGCTTGTCGCGCGTGAACATCTCGCTCGACACGCTCGATCCCGCGCAGTTCAGGCAGATCACGCGCCGCGGCGAGCTGCAGCAGACGCTCGACGGCATCGATGCGGCGCTTGCGGCCGGGTTCAACCCCGTGAAGATCAACGCGGTGGCCGTGCGCAGCCTCGACCAGGACTACCTCGCGTTCGCGAAGCTGTCCATCGATCGCCCGCTGCACGTGCGGTTCATCGAGTACATGCCCGTGGGCGAGAGCTCCGGCAGCCATGGCTGCGGCTGGGGCAAGGACGACGTCGTGCCCAGCGAGGAGCTGTTCGAGATCATCAACGAGCGCGCCCGCGCCGCAGGGATGGACGAGCTGGTGCCGGCCGGCAACGACCGCCCGCTCGGGTGGGGGCCCGCGCGCTACTTCGAGTTCCCGAACGCGCAGGGCACGGTGGGCTTCATCAGCCCGCTGTCGCGTCACTTCTGCAGCGAATGCAACCGCCTGCGGCTGACGGCCGACGGCAAGCTGCGCCCGTGCCTGTTCTCGGACGACGAGTACGACGTGCGCACTGCGTTGCGCGCCGGAGACGACCAGGCGGTGCGCGCCGTGTTCGCCGAGGCTTTGGGGGCGAAGCCCGACGAGCACCACGACAAAGTAGGCACCGAACGCGGCATGTCGCAAATCGGCGGCTAAGAGGTTCCGCTTGCCTACGGCAAGCGGAACCGGCCGACGCTGCGCCGAGGAGCAAGTCCCCGAAGGGGGGGCGAAGGGACGAGGCGTGCCGCCTTCGCGCGATCCCAAGGGCTCGCGTACCGAAGTACGCTTCGCCCTTGCGATCCCCCGAATTCGACGCACCTCGTCCCTTCTCGCTGGCTTACTACGCCAACCTGCGACCTTCCAACCTGCAAGATACCGAACCAAGGAGACACCCATGACCGAGCAACAGCTGACCCATATCGACGAGCAGGGCGACGTGCGCATGGTGGACGTGTCGCAGAAGGCCGACACCGAGCGCGTCGCCGTGGCCGAGGGCTTCATCGCCATGCATCCCGAAACGCTCGCGCTCATCGTGGAGGGCAAGGCGTCGAAGGGCGACGTGCTGGCGTGCGCCCGCGTGGCCGGCGTCATGGCCGCCAAGCAGACGAGCACGCTCATTCCCATGTGCCACCCGCTCAACATCACGAAGGCGAAGGTGGAGTGCGCGCCCGTGGCCGAAGGCGAGCGCCCCGACGGCCTCGTGGGCATCCATGTGACCACCACCTGCGGCGTCACCGGCAAGACCGGCATCGAGATGGAGGCACTCACCGCCGCCAGCGTGGCGTGCCTCACCGTCTACGACATGTGCAAGGCCGTCGACCGCGGCATGGAGATCATGGACGTGCGCCTGCTCAAGAAAGAAGGCGGCAAGTCCGGCCTCTGGGAACGCGCTTTCTGATTCTCTCTGGCGCCGCGTGCCCAGCATCGGCTGGGACGCGCGGCTTCCCTCTCTCGCCCGTGACGACGAAGGCCGGTACCCGTGGCAGAAACGGGGCGGTTTGGTAAACATGATTCATGTGAGCAAGTTTGCAGGTTTTCGCCGACCAGGCGTTTTCGGGTCGTTTTTACCTGAGAAGGGCGAACCATGGCTCCGACCGGACGGGATCGGAGCCTATGGGATTACCAAACCGCTTCGTTTCTGCCATGCGGGGCGGTTTTCTGCGTCACGGGCTCGTGTGTACTCCCTACCTCGTGGAATGCTGCGCGTTTGACGAGTCGACTCGCGGGGCCGGACGAAGCGCAAGCCGGACTCGCGCCGAATCGCAAAACGCGCTGCATATGATCGGTGCGGCGAGAGGCGCACGAGCCTGCGATGTCTGCGTGCCTGCGAGCCCGTGCGCTGTCGCCGCACCATGG
>NZ_WWRX01000006.1:224533-244920 GCF_009875575.1 Eggerthella sp. BIOML-A4
GGGGGGGGGGCTACTCTTCCTCGCTCAACTCGCCTTTGATGAGGCTGCGGGCCACGCAGATGGCGGCTCCGGCGGTGGCGGCGACGCCGACGACGATGCCACCGATGGCGACGGGGTCGCCCGTCCGGGCCAGCTTCTTCGCTTGCGGCGTTGGCGTAGACGTGACGACTTCGGGCGCGAAGGCGTCGGGAGCGGGGGAGGGCTCCGGCGCAGGATCGGGCGTCGGCTCGGGTTCGGGATCGGGTTCCGGCTCCGGGTCGGGCGTCGGCTCCGGGTCGGGCGAGGGATCGGGTTCCGGGTCGGGATCGGGCGTCGCGGCGGCGGCCACGGCCAGCTCGAACGCGGGCCGCTGCGCGTAGCCGGCGGCGTACGTCACCGTGTGCGCGCCTTCGACGGCGGGCGTGAAGCGGTAGGCGGCGACCCCCTCGGCCTCCGTCCTGACGACGTCCACCGCCGACCCGTCGGGACCGACGACCGACGGGATGCCCTGCAGCTCCCGTCCGTTCGCGTCGGCGAACGGCAGCGGGGGGATGGCGTAGACCTCGCCTGCGGTCGCCGTCCCGATGGCGTCGGCGCTCGGGGGCGCGACCGCCGCCGCAACGGGCGCAGCCGCCACGTAGAGTTCGGCTGCCTGCGCTGCCGTCGCCACGCCGGGCGTCAGCTTCGCGAACGCCACCTTGCCCGTCATGGGCTTCTCCATCTCGCCGTTCGAATTGACGTCGGCTCCTACGAACCAACGGGTCGCCGAAGCGGTGGGCGCAGGGATCGATCCCGGATTGTCCAGCGTCGATACGAGCTCCCCGTTCAGGTAGTAGCTCATGGTGACGCCGTCGTAGGTGGCTAGCACGTGCGTCCAGGCGTTCAGCGGCACAGTGGCTTCGGTGCAGCGGTAGCCCGATCCCGTGTTGACGTAGTGCTGCAGCTGGGGCGCATAGTAGCTGAGGTCCTGGCCGGCGCCTTGCGCGCTGGAGAACAAGTCGAAGTAGCCGCTCGTCGGGTTCGCCGTGAATTGGAACAGCACTTCGATCGTTTCGGCTTGCGCGATGGCCGCGTAATCGTCGGCGGTGAAATCGTATCCTACGGCAGATGAGCCGTCGAATACGGCTACGGGCACGCCGAACGAATCGCTCTCGTAGGTCAGCGTGCCGGTGGGCACGGCGTTGTGCGGCGCCAACGCGGCATCTGCGTGGCTTCCTGTGGAGAAGTCCACGGACAGCAGCGGGTTGCCCAGAGCCGGCGTTACCCGGGCCGCCGTGCGGAACGCCGCCTCCCCGACGAGCGTTTCCTTCCCGAACGGGTTCGCGGCGAACACGCGCAGCACGTGCGACGTGTCCTCGGCAAGCCCCGCGCCGAACAGCGGACGCTCGAACACCTCGGCGCGGTTCACCTCGGCCTTGTAGTAGTCGGACATGAAGCGCGCATCGTACACCGCCGCGTCAGGCGCTTCGGCCAAGGCGACTACCGCGCGATACGAAATGACGATGTCGTCTTCGAGCCCGCTTGCGTCGGGCGCCACCCGGGCGGCCTTTACGCTGAACGAGGCACCGTTCGCCGTGACGGACTCCTCGATCACCGCTACTTCGGCGCCGTCCAGCACGAGGGGCGGCTTGCTGCGCGCGGCCATGCCTGCGTGCGTGTAGCGAAAGGCGGTCGTTCCCTTCGACGGCTCGATGACCCACGGTGCGCCGAGGGCGCATCCGCTGCGGAAGTCGAGTCGGTATACGGACACGGAGTTGGTCGCCGGGTCGATTTCCACGAGTTCGCATTGATTCGCGTCCCAGCCGGCGTTCGGGTGGCCGCCTGCGCTGCCGGTTTCGTCGTGCCCGTCGTTTTCCATCCAGAAGTTATTGGCGAACGTGGCGGTTTGGATGAGCGTGAACCCGTCGTCCTGATAGATGGAGCGCGGGTCCGCCATAGGGATGTGGGTGTGGCCGGAGAAGTGGATGATCTGCGGATACTTCTCACACAGCTCCTGGTAGAACGCGCCGGACTGCGCCGTGTTGGCATTCTCGTCGAACTGGCCGTCCCAGCTGTTCGAACCCGAGTACCATACGGTGTTCGGGAAAGGGTGATGCGTGAGCAGGAATATGGGCTTGGCCGGATCCTCCGCCGCCGCGGCCGCGCAGCGTTCGAGGATCCAATCGCGCTTCGCTCCGTACCAGCTGTTGTCGTAGCCGCCCGGTTCGGGCGCGACCGCCAGCACGTGGTAGCCTCCTACGGCGAAGTCGGCATCCACCTGGCCTTCGTTCGCACCGCCTGGCATTTGGAACGAACCGGGCACGTTCAGCTCCGAGGCGAGGAACGTCTTGAACGCGTCCTGAGCGTTCTGCTTGCTGCCGCTCCAGTTGTAGTACTCGTGGTTGCCCATGACGATGCCGACCGGCTTGCGCGCGCTAGCGTTCAGCAGTTGCGCGAGCTCGACGTACTGGTCCGGGTGGCCGGTGTCGGCCGAGTCGCCCACGAAGAAATGCGCGTCCACGTCGGGTGCCATGGCGTAGATGGCCGAGAACGCTTCAGGGATCTTGTCGCGGTAGTTGTTGTTCGGGCTTGCGCCGACATGGGTGTCGCTGTGCACGGTGAAGCGGATCTTGTCGCCGGACAAAGGCGGCCAGTTCGGGGCTGCGGGCTGCGTGAACGCGGCTGCGGCCTGCTGCTCCGGAAAGACGAGCATCCCTGCGGCGGCTGACACGCCGGTGACGGCGGCCAACTTGAGGAACGCGCGTCGCGACACGCCGAATGTGCCGCGGTCGTAGGCTGACGCGAGCTGTTGGGGATCCATGGTTTCCTTTCGATCGACGGTATGACGCGCTCAATCGTAGGCGAGCCACGTAAGACCCGCGCAAGAAGCACGTCGTGCGAGGGAAAGGATCTGGTAAGAATTTCGCGAAGCCTTCGAGGCGCGGCGAACCGCGCGAACCACGCGCCCCGCCGCGCTGAAAAAGGTCTACCCGTTCACCACGGTGCCGCCGTTCACGTGGATCACCTGGCCGGAGACGTAGCTGGAATCGTCGCTGGCCAGAAAGACGTAGGCGGGCGCCAGCTCGTAGGGCTGGCCGGGGCGCCCCATGGGCGTCGACTCGCCGAAGTGCTTCACCTTGTCGCTGTCGAGCCCGTACGAGGCGGGGTTCAGCGGCGTCCAGATAGGCCCGGGCGCCACGCCGTTCACGCGGATGCGGCGGCTCACGAGGTCTTCGTTCTCGGAGAGCGAGCGGGTGAACGCGGTGATGGCCCCCTTCGTGGTCGAGTAGTCCAGCAGGTTCGGCGAGCCCTGATAGGCGGTCACCGACGTGGTGTTCACGATGGCGCCTCCCTCGGGCAGGTGGGGGAGTGCGGCTTTCACCAGGTAGAACATGCTGAAGATGTTGGTCTGGAACGTGCGGACCAGCTGCTCTTGGGTCAAGTCGAGGATGCTCTCGGCCGGTGTCTGCTCTCCGGCGTTGTTCACGAGCACGTCGAGGCGACCCCATTCGGCCGCGATCCCCTCGACCATATCGCGGCAGAACGCCTCGTCGCCTACGTCGCCCTTGAACACGAGCGCGCGCCGTCCCAGTTCGCGGATGCGCTCGGCCACCGCCTGCGCGTCGTCGTCGGACGAGTAGTAGGCGATCGCCACGTCGGCGCCCTCTTTGGCGAACGCGATGGCCACGGCCGCGCCGATGCCGCTGTCGCCGCCGGTGACGAGGGCCGCCTTGCCGTCCAGCTTGCCTGCTGCCCGGTAGAGGTCGCTTTCCAACTGCGGCTTGGGATCGACGTTCGCGCGCGTGTCGTCCATGGCGTAGCCCGCTTTCGGGGCTTGGGTTTCCAATGCTACGAGTTCCGACATCGAAGTGCTCCTTTCGGATCGGTTGCTTCGACCGCATCGTAGCCGCAGCGGCCTCGTTCGCCTCCGGGCGGTCGTCAGGCGCTGCCGGAGGTTTTTCAGCCGGTTTCCTTCGCCTATAATAGACGCGTCGCGAAGCGCCCGGCGCGCTTCGTCGCTTCAACGACGAAAGGGCGCCCATGCTGTCATCCGAGGGATCCATCCTGCTCATCGCGAACCCTGCCGCTCAGAACGGCAACGGGGCGGCTGCGGCGCAGCGCGCCGTCGGGTTGCTGCGCGCCCAGCTGGGGGAGGACGCGGTCGTGCTCGCTCGCACGGCGGGGCCGCGGCACGCCTCCGAGATCGCCGAGCGCGCCGAAGGCTGCTCGACGGTGATCGCGCTGGGCGGCGACGGCGTCATCCACGAGGTGGCGGGCGGGCTCATGAGGCGCCCGGCTGCGCATCGGCCGGCGCTCGGCGTGATACCCGTAGGGTCGGGCAACGATTACGCGCGCACGCTCGGCGTTTCGAACAAGGTTGACGAGGCGTGCGCCCAGCTGCTGAAAGCCGAAGCGCACCCTGCAGACCTCGGACGCGTCAACGGCCATTGGTTCGTGGAAACGCTGTCGTTCGGCCTGGACGCCGCCATCGCGCTCGACACGATGGAGCGACGTGTGCGCACGGGTCGCACGGGAACCGTCCTGTACATGGAGAGCGGCGTCGATCAGCTGCTGCATCATCTCGACTTGCGGCGCTACCGCGCGTCGTTCGACGGGGGCGAGACGGTGGAGGCGGAATCCGTCACGTTCGCCGTGCAGATCGGGCCCTATTACGGCGGTGGGTTCAAGATCTGCCCCGACGCGCGCATCGACGACGGCCTCTTGGACGTGTGCGTCGCCCATCCGCCCGTCGGCGCAGCGCGCGCCCTCTACATCTTCCTGCGTGCCAAAGGCGGCAAGCACGTTCGTTTCAAGCAGATCGAGCTGCGCCGATGCCGTACGCTGCACCTCGAGTTCGACGAGGCCCCTCCCGCCCAGATGGACGGCGAGCTCATCGAGGGCACCTCGTTCGACATCGCCGTGGAGCCCGCCGCGCTGAACGTGCTCGTGCCCTTCTGAGAAAACGTGCGCTCCACGATAGGGCTTCGCGCAATATGATACGAGGGCATCGCTATGAACCGCCTCCCGTTTCTTGGACAAGGAAGCAAAGTTCGAGAGGCGGGAGGCTTCTTTACGTCGCCGGAGCATGACGGGAAGATGCGCGGATCCGCGGTCGAGCTGTTCGCGAGGGGCGCAAAGGGGGCTGGCCTCCTTGAAGATGGTTTGCCTAGGAGGCAATCTGCTGCTTGTATCTTTCAAGCGATGCGTTCCACCGGTCAAAGGCGCTGTCCGAACGATGGTCGGGAAGTCCGTACTTTTCCGATAAGAGCTTTCCCATATAAGCCGAAACTTTGGTTGCTCCGTCGAAGTTCAGATGGTCTCCTTTGTCGTGCGTATCGGTGCTCCAGTCGATCGGAACCTTGTCGGGCCCTTCGTTCAGGTCGTAATAGTCGACGCCGAGTTCCCGGGCCAGCTCGCTCATGCCGTTGTGTTTGGCCGTGTTCCAATTGACCGTGCTCGGCGTGCTGACGAACACGGGAGTAGCGCCGTTCGCTCTGCAAGCTTCGACCATGGCGGTTATGTACTGGCGGTTCATAACGTCTACCGGCAGCGCCTCGCTGCTCGGCGTCATGTGATTGACGGCGTCGGCCGGATTCACCCCGCGGTTGACGACGAACCCCTTCAGCGGGTCGCTCCATGTGGCCGAAGGCTTCCCTAAGAAGTCTTGCGCATCCAGGCTCTTCCATCGATCGTGGTATTCGAAGACGGGCAGCTTGTTCTGGAAAAGGCTCAGAACTGCGTCATCCGGCTTGATCGGCGAGTAGATGGAGTTCGTTTCGAATACGACGACCTTGGGCTTTTGGGAACGAAGCGCTTTTTCCAGCAATCGGTACCCGTACGTCAATCGCTGACCCGACGTAGCGCTCACGTACGAGGTGAAGCCATGCTCTTCCCACATCTGCAACGGGGAGAACGAGCTGTACGCCTCGCTGTCGCCGATGAATATCGCATCGAGGGAGTGGCCCGGCTCGCCGAAGATCCCGTTGGCGGCTTCTGAAACCTGGCCGAATTCCTTCTGGTTGTTTTTCGGCTGGACGACGCTCGATACCGCCCAAAGAAGGCCGAGCGTTGCAGCCGCCACGAAAACCGCGGTCGCAAGCACCTTGAAGGCGCTGCGTAGTTTCACTGCTCTCATGCATGCTCCTAAAACTGCGCGTACATCGGGTCGACCGGCGTGTAGCCAAGGCCGTAAGCTCCGAACGTCACGGTTCCCACGAACAGAAGAATCACGAGGCTCCATCTCAGGAGCGCGCTTTGCGCAGTCGCCCACTCCCACAAATTGCAGCCCCGCTCCTTCACTACGCCTACTGCGAGAACCAGCATCATGAACAAGGTTACGATGAGGCCGTCGCCAACGCCGAATCCGATTTGCAACGCCGATCCCGTCGTAAAGGCTTCGATAGTGAAATCGCCCGCAACCCGTCCCATCATGGCAAGCCCCGCCTCAAGCGAGTTGGAGCGAAAGAACAGCTCGCCGACGAAGATGATCGCCAGCGTCCGGACGGTCTGGAACGTTCGATAAGGCCAGCTATTGCGGTCGACGCCGAAGTGCTGCGCCGCACGCGCGCATGGAGGCTCGATCAAGCCGCCCGCCATGATCAGGACGAAGTAGTACAAACCGAAGAAGATGTACTGGCTGCCGGCGCCATGCCACAAGCCGTTGCCGATCCACACGCAGAACAGCGCAACGGAGCTTGCCAGAAGCGGACCGTATCTGTTTCCGAAACGCTTGCGCGCCTTGGTCGTCAGCATCTTGCATGGCTTGGACAACGAGATAGGGTAGTACACGTAGTCTTTGAACCACAGGCCCAGCGTGATATGCCAACGTTGCCAGAATTCGGAGGCGGTGCGGGAGAAGAACGGCTGCCTGAAGTTTTCGGGCAGCGTTACGTTGAACACGCGGCCCATGCCCAGGGCGACGTCCATCGTTCCTGAGAAATCGCAGTACAGCTGAATGGTGTACAGGATCGCAGCTAAGGCTATGACGCCTCCGTCGTACGAACCGTAATTGTCGAACACCGGCTTCACGAACGCGTTCAGCCGGTCCGCGACGATGATCTTCTTCGCCATGCCCCACATAATGCGCAAGGTTCCTGCGTACAGGTTCTTTCGATTAAGCGGTTCGCCCGCGATAAGGCTGGGCGCAACGTCGTTGTATCTGCTGAGCGGTCCTTCCATGATTCCTGGGAAAAACGCCAGGAACAGTGCCACGTGCCCAAGGTTCTTGTCGGCCTTCGTGCGTTCGCGATACACATCCACAACGTATGAAACGGCCATCAACGTGTAAAACGATATCCCGATGGGCAATGCGAAGCTGGGGATGGAAAGGTCGATCGAAATGCCGAACGCCGCCAGCGCGGAAGCCAGCGACAGCCCGAAGAACCCCGAGTATTTCAGGACGGCCAGAATGCCGATATTGGCGACGACGGCCGCGAAGACGATACGGCGGTTCTTCCGCTTGCAGGCCTCGCGTATCTCGCGTTTGCCCGAGCTGGCTGTCGCCAGTTGCCGGTTCTTCTCTGCAAGGTTGGCGCCCATCATGCGGGCGCACGCGTACACGACTGCAGTCGACAGGGCGACGAACGCGATAAGCGCGCCGCTGAGCGCGAAGAAGAAGCCGTAGCTGGCCAGCAGGAGCACCGCCCACCTAAAGCGCCTTGGCGCCATGCCGTACAACATGACCGTAATCGGCAAAAAGGCCGTGAAGAAAAGGGCGGAATAGTACGACGTCATTAAAATGATTCCCTACTCGAGCGATTCGCGCAGGCTAAGCCTGCTCTGCTTGCAGGCGCGCCATCAGGGAGCATACGGCCTCAACCGAGTTGAAATTGTCGGGTACGATCTCGACGGGGGGTATCTCGACGTCGAATGCATCTTCGAGCTCGGCCACGAAGGCGATCATCGTCAGCGAATCGATGCAGCGCGAATCGACGAGGTCGACGCGTGCCTCGTGATCCACGCCCGGGTTGATGTCTTCGAGAATGTCGATAACTTGATTTTTCATAGTCCGTTCTCCTTTTCGTCCTGTTCCGTCGATCTATCCTGCGACCCGTTCGATGAATTGAACGAGGCCGTTTCCAGCCGATGCCGAGCAATGCGCATGTTTCCCGAAACGTCGCGCACGACCACCGACGGAAGATCCCGGCTTAAAAACAGCGCCCGACCCTCCGTTGCGCAGTAGGCGCCTGCCCGAGAGAACGCAAGCACGTCTCCCACGGACAAATTGACGATCGGCGCTTGCTTGGCCATGATGTCGTTGACCGTGCAAAGCGCTCCGCAGATGTTCCAAGGCTGCGCAGCGCCGGCCGTTGCGCCGACCTTCCTGAAAACAGGGGACTTCATGGCCATCGAATGCCCGTAGTACGAAATCTGATGCATGCCGCCGTCGACGATCGCGTAGTTTTGCCCGCTCGTCGTTTTGACGTCGACGACGCTGGTCAGATACGCTCCACAATCCGCTGCGATGCTGCGTCCCAGCTCGAGGACGATGTCCCCCTCGAAAGGGAAACCGTCCAGCAGCGTTGCAAGCTCGGCAACGGGTTCGTCCTGCGCGCTGCGAGCCCGCTCCTCGTTCTCGTCGAAGTACTCGACGGGAAGCCCGGGGCCGTATTCGATCTCGTTCAGCTTCACCGAGCAAGCGGCTTCCACTTCGGCCACGATGCGGTGCAGCTTGTTCAACTCTCTATCAAGCTTCTTGAGCGACGTTTTCTGCGTGCCCGAGTAGTACTGGATACCCTGGATGCTGATGAACGGGTCGTCTTTGCAGCCGGCAATCAGCTCTTTCAGCGTGACGGAGTCTACGCCGAATTGGTTTTCGCTGCTCAGCCTGAAAAGAACGTTCACCCGCCTGCGATACGCGTTAGCGAGTTCGACCAGGTCTTTCAACTGTTGGGAAGACTCGATGGTGAATCTATGGGGGATGCGATCCGCTTGGAACAGATCGTCCAAGCAGCGACGGTCCTTCCACACGCCCGAAAGCACGATCTTCTCGAACGGCACGCCTGCGTTCGCGCAGATGAGCACCTCGCCCGGCGAGCATGCTTCTACGCAATCCGCCAGAGCCGACGCCTCCCGCACGATGAAGGGGTTCGCCTTCATCGCATAGCAGAGCTTGATGCGAGAGGGGAGCGATGCCCGTAACCGGGTGATTCGGTCGTTAAGAACCTGCTGGTCGAAAAGGTACAAAGGCGTCGGGCATGCGTCCAGCGCGTTTTGCAGCGTTGCGTCGTCTATCATCATCGATCAGCCCTCTCGCGCTTCGCCGGTTCGCCGTGCGATTCCAGGAGCATCGCACGGTCCACCTTCCCGTTCTTGTTCAGCGGCATGCTCGGCACCTTCGCGATGCGCGTCGGCCTCATGAAAGCGGGGAGCAATGATGCCGCCCGACCGGGAAGCTCTTTCTCGCAAGCCGTTCCTTCGTAGAACGCGCATAGCCGGTTCTTTTTGGAATCGAAGGCGCATCGGCACCTGTCGACGTCGGAGAACCCTTCGAACGCCTTGTCGATCTCTTCCAGCTCGATTCGGTGTCCTCGGTACTTGATCTGATTGTCTTTGCGACCGCAAAAGACCAGATCGCCCTCGTCCGTCAGCATCGCGCTGTCTCCCGTGCGGTACACGCGCTCGCCGTAAAGGGAATTGAGGGGATTGGGCGCAAACGCCTTTTCCGTCGCTTCTCGATTGCCGATATATCCCAACGCCAACGAGGGTCCTCGCACGATGATCTCGCCTTTCTGGCCCGGCTCGACGATGCGCCGTCCCTCCTCGTCGACCGCCAGGACTTCGCAGTGCCCGAATGCTTTTCCCAGGGGAAGCTCGGCGGCGCCGTCTTTTGCGCGGTCGACGCGATGGTACAGGCAGTTGCAGGTGATCTCGGTTGGGCCGTACAGGTTGACGAACTCGGCGTCCGGCAAAGACGCAAGCAGGGATTTCAAGTGGGCAAGTGGCATTATCTCGCCGCTGAACAGCACTTTTCGAACCGTGGTAAGCGAATCGCTTGTAATTGCGCGAAATGTGTTCACCATGCACAAAGCCGCGACCGCCCAAACCATCACGGTCACGCGCTGCTCGTCCAGAAACTCAACCAAGGCTTTCGGCTGCATGAACAAGCGGCGCGGCACGATGACGAGCGTCGCTCCCACCGCCAAGCTTCCGAAAATATCTTTGACGGACACGTCGAAGTCGAATGGCGCTTGGTTTGCGAACCGATCGCTGCGGTCGAATTCGAATTCCGAAACGAATTCGTCGATGAAGCTGATGATGGCTCCATGGCTGACAACTACGCCTTTGGGGACGCCCGTTGATCCGGAGGTGAACAGAACGTATGCCGGGTCGATCGAAAGCGATGCCGGCTCGACCGCGTCGCGCTGCTGTATCCCGGCGCGCTGGCTATGCAGCTCCTCCAAGGAAACGATCTTGCACGCGTCTTCGAGTTGAAGGCCCCGCAGGGCTTCCTCGTCGGCCACCAAGAGCGGGCTTCCCAATGTCGCGACGATGTGCGCAAGTCGCACGGGGGGAACCGATGGATCGACCGGCACGTAATATCCGGATGCGAACAGCGTGCCCAGCATGATGGCAAGCGTGTCATAGCATTTTTCCACCATGATGACCACGCCCCGATTTGCCACGTCGTATTCGGATAGCGCTGCGCCGTACGCTGCGCTATCGTCCTGCAACTGCTTGTAGGTATAGCTGCCGAACTCGTCGACAACGGCCGTATCGCCGGGCCGCCGCTTCGCGGCCTCGGCCAGATACTCCAGCACATTGCTCTTGGATTTCATGGGAAACCTCTCTTACGTATTTGCCTCGTGTTCCACAGTAAGAGAGCAACCTTTTCGTTTCCTAAACGCTTTCTAAAGGTTTCTTTGGGTTTACCAATAGCCCAATTGAACGCCTCTCTGGTACACCGCCTGCGCCTTTGCGTAGTATCCGTAAGAATTCAAATGGGTCCAGTCTGAGCGTAGCTGCAGGGATATGCAGCCTACGGCAGCATCTTCTGCATCTTCTCGGGTGGGCGTAAGCCCTGCGATCGCCAACCCGTCATCGATGAGAAACTGGCGCATGTTGATAAAGCGGTCGCCGAATTCTGCGGTCAGCGCGGCCTCCCACTCGGTTTGACGGCCGGTCTCGCCCGGCTCGAAAGCCTCTTGACTTGGATCGCCGAACGAAGTTCCGGGGTCGTCGGTGTCGCCGATGATGATGAAGTTCTCGCATCCGGAGTTTTCGATGATCGCATGGTACTGCTCTATGAGCGTTGCGTAATCGCCGTCCCAGCCGCCGTTGCTTCCCATTTCCAGCACCAGTATCGTTCCCGTATGCTGTTTTGCCAGCTCGGCCACTTCCTCATCGATGAAGAGGCGCTCGTCCTCGTCATCGGCCTCGATGGCTCCTTGCATAATGCCGATCTCTTCGGATGTCGCGCCCGACACGCCGAAATTGCAGGTGGTCATGCCCGTCAGTTTTTGAAGTACGTCAGGATACGACAGATAGCTGGCATCGAAGACGCCGTCGCCGGTCGCGATCACGGCTGGATCGCGACCGGCTCCTTCGGTCATGCTGTCGCCCCAGCAAGCTATCTCCTTCGACGCTTTTCCGTTGCTCCGATCGTCTGAGACCAAAACGCGCTCTTCGGGCTCATCGTATCTCGCGTCCGCCAATTCGTTGTCGATGGAATCGTTTTCAGCATGCTTTTCCTGGGTTGCGGCGCATCCCGCCAGTCCGATGTGGCCAAGCAGCAGCGCAAGCAGCGCGACGCAGCGTATCAGAGGATTCTTCATAGCTCTCCTTCAAGCAAAGGACATACGCTTTTCACTATGAAAAGCCATCCTTTGCTTAGGCTGAAGACAGCCTTAAGGTTTCTTAACGAAAGGGGCTATGCCAGCGGAAGAGTCACGACGATCTCGGTTTCGAAGTCTTCTTCGGGCCGAGCTGAAACGGCAATCGTTCCACCCTGCAAGTCTATGAAACGTTTGGCGATGGAAAGCCCCAAGCCGGTGCCCTTGCCCGATTCGCGTGCGTCATTGCTGGTCACAAACGGCTCGAACACATGGTCGCGTATGGATTCGGGAATTCCCGCGCCGTCATCCGCTACGGCGATCACCGCCTCGCTTTCAGTGCGTTTGCAGGTCAATCGAACGGTAACGCCGCCAGGATTATGCACGCATGCATTGTTGATCAGGTTGCCAAGCACGCGCGCCAGCAACGAGCCGTCGGCGCGCACCCAAATGGGATCGTCGGGGATTGCCGCGTCAAGGCGGCAGGCGCGCTGTTCGATAGTCGGAAGCATTTCCACCGCAATGCGACGAACCGCTTCGCAAACGTCCATCCGCACAAGCTGAGGGCTGTACGAGGGGTGGTTCGTTTTGGCGTAAAGAAACAGCGAATCGATGAGCTGGGAGGCTTCGTCCGTTTTTTCCTTCATTGCCCTCAGATACTCTCCGGCTTTTTCGGGCGGCACGCATCCGTCCTCGAATGCCTGCGCATACCCCCTTATCACCGTCAACGGCGTTTTCAGATCATGCGAAATATCCGAAACGATGCGCTGCTTGTCGTTTTGCGCGGCCTTAAGCTCCTCCATCAGCTCGAGAAAATTATCGTATGTCGGCACCAGCTCAGCTGGAACGCGATGCATGCCGTCGGGGCTTTCGCCGCCTTCCTTGCATGCGGTAATGGCAGCGTCGAGCGGCTTTGCCGCCCTGCGTATCATTCTCACGAGCACCACGGCGGCAATTGCCGTGAAGGCAATCGCGACAGGGATAGAAGAAAGCCAAATCATCCCATTTTGGCTGATCAGCTCATCGTATGTTGCTTCGCTCACATTCGAGGAGATAAAAACAAGGGTGCGGGGCTGATTGTCGACGGTAACGTATTCGAGCTTCTGGATAGATTTGTTTGCGCTGAATTCCCCGTTTATCAGGGAAAGCTCCCGCTTGCTCAGCGATTCTCGACCGGCGAACAGGTCGCCTTCGACGATCGTTCCATCAAGCTTGCAAACACATGAGGACAAGACTATCTTCGAACTCCCGATTCCGCTCATTCCGCATAAGTTTATTTCATATACGGTGCCGTAGCGGGCATCGAAGCGCTGCAAAACCTCGTAGAACACCTGATCTTCTTCGGTTCCGTTGATGATTTCCAGGTCGTTGGCGTCGATCGATTTGGCGACATCGTCATCGCTGGCATAGAGGCGGTTCCCGTTCTGATCGAATATCACCATCTGAGCAGATGGCGGTATCGAGTTTCTCAATTCGTTGAAAGAGTCGTTTTCCAGCGCGACCCTGTTTTCCTCCAGATCGTCGATGGAAGGAAACGCGCTGTTGAGGCGCGAGTCCGCGAGGTAGCCGACAGCCGAAAACAGGCCCATGATCAAGACCGCATAAACAAGCACGATCGACATGCACCGAAACGCCAAGCTGGAAAGCAGCGACTCCACCCCCAGCTTCACCGATGTCGCATCAGCCCTCAAAACGATATCCCAATCCACGAACCGTAACGATATGCGCCGGATTGTTGGGATCGTCTTCTATCTTAGAGCGGATGTTGGATATGTGAACCATGATGCTGTCCTCGCCTCCGCCATGCGAGGAAGCGCTGATCAGTTCATACAATTGCGCCTTCGTGTACACGCGGCCGGGCGAGGAGAACAGTTTGCTGAATATCTTCAATTCCGAGGCCGTAAAGGAAACCACGTTGTTGTTCTTCCGAACGATCAAGGACTCTTTGTCGAATTCTATGGCGCCCATGCGCACGACCGAACCGTCTGGTGAAATGTTGCTTGGGCCGCTTGCGGACAATGCGTTGCAGCGTCTGAGAACCGCGCGAATGTAGGCCAGCACTTCGATCGGGTCGAACGGCTTCGTGATGTACCCGTCGGCACCCAAATCCAAGCCGAGCATCTTGTCGGTGGGCTGACTGCGCGCCGAAATGATGATGATGGGCGCGTTCGAAACCGAGCGAGCTTCCTTGATGAAGTCAAACCCGTTCATTTCGGGCATCATCAAATCCACGAGTATGACGGAAGGGGACTTGCGCTCAAGCAGCTCGAGTCCCAGCTTTCCGTTCGCAGCGGTTTCGACTTGGTAGTCGCTACCGCATAGATAGAGGCTCAGGATTTCGATAATATCCGAATCGTCTTCGACTATGAGAACCGTCTCATTCATGACGAGCCTTTCAAAAGAGTAGCGAGATCACGCTTTGCTCCTGCAGGGAGGGGGAGCGGCTTGGATTCGTATTGCCAGGACGCAGCCCATCAAGATAACGTTCGAGCAAAGAAATACCATGACTGGCGGCCTTGAGGTCATAGGGGGATTGAAAGAACAAGAAATCTCGCACTTTTGCCATAACCTGCGCATTGCATCCGGCAAGCTGCGAGCCGTTGATCGGATCCGTGGAATTTGTTCGCAGGGCAGGCGTGTTGTCGCTGGCGTTGGGATGTGGGTTCGTGTATGGTGAGGGAAACCGGTATTCGGGCTGACGGAAGAAGGGCGACATGGCGTTCGTGGAGTTTCGCGACGTGCGCAAGGTGTACCGCATGGGCGAGGTGGAGGTGGCTGCCGTCGACGGCATGACCTTCGACATCGAGCGCGGCGAGCTCGTCGTGGTCGTGGGCCCCTCGGGCGCGGGCAAGACGACGCTTTTGAACATGTTGGGCGGGATGGACGCCTGCTCGTCGGGAACCATCATGCTCGACGGTCGCGAGATCAGCGCATTCTCTGAGAAGGAGCTCACGTACTACCGTCGCTACGATATCGGGTTCGTCTTCCAGTTCTACAATCTCGTGCAGAACCTCACGGCGCTTGAGAACGTGGAGCTTGCCAGCCAGATCTGCAAGGATCCGCTCGATGCGGGAACCGTGCTCAAGCAGGTGGGCCTGGGCCATCGCCTGGACAACTTCCCGGCGCAGCTTTCCGGCGGCGAGCAGCAGCGCGTGGCCATCGCCCGTGCGCTGGCGAAGAACCCTAAGCTCCTGCTGTGCGACGAGCCCACCGGCGCGCTCGATTACCGCACGGGCAAGGCCATCCTGAAGCTGTTGCAGGACACGTGCTTCGACACGGGCAAGACGGTGGTGCTCATCACGCACAACTCCGCGTTCACCGCCATCGCCGACCGGGTGATCCACATCCGTGAAGGACGCGTTGCGAGCGTCGAAGTGAACGAGGCGCCTGTTTCCGCCGAGGCGATCGAGTGGTAGCCGGCGCGTCGTGAAAAGCGCGTTCAACACTGAGACCCTGCGTTCGATCACCCACTCGCTCGGGCGCTTCCTGGCCATCGCCGCCATCGTCGCGCTGGGCACGGGCTTCTACGCCGGCCTGCGCATGACCGCGCCTGATATGAAGCTGGCGGCCGACGAGTACTTCGACGGCACGTCGCTCATGGACATCCGCGTGCTTTCGACCCTCGGCCTCACCGACGACGACATCGCGGCGCTGCGCCACGTCGAGGGAGTCGAGGCTGTGATGCCCGCGCGCGAGACCGACGTCATGGCCTCTATCGACGGCGAACAGTACGCCACGCGCGTGCATTCGCTGCCCGATGCGGCGCGCACGAGCGACACCTCCGACGGCGTGCATGCGCGTTCCGACGACCCCGACTATCTGAACCGTCCCCTCCTCGTCCGGGGCTCGTGGCCGCAGAAGACGGGGGAGTGCGTGCTGTCGGCCAACCTCGTGGAGAACGACGCCATCGCCGTCGGCGACACGCTGACCATCACCGAGGGCGTGCAGGACGTGGACCAGACCCTCGTCACGCGCACGTACACGGTGACGGGCTTTGTGAACGCTCCGTACTACGCAACGTCTTCGAGCATGGGCGAGACCACGCTGGGTTCGGGCTCCATCCAACAGTATATGTACGTGCCCGAGAGCGACTTCTCGGCCGATCTTCCCTATACCGAGGCGTACCTCGCGGTGCGCGGGGTGGCGAACGAACGCGCGTCGAGCGACGCCTACCAGCGGCTCGTAGACGAAGTGGCGGATCGCATCAAGGCGCTTGCGCCCGAGCGCGAGCAGGCACGTGTCGATCAGCTGAAGTCCGATGCGCAGAAGGAGCTCGACGAGAAGCGTGCCGACTACGAGCGCGAGAGGGCCGACGCGCAGTCGCAACTGGACGATGCGAAGCGCCAGCTCGACGATGCCGCCGCGACGATCGCCGCAAGCGAGCAGGGGCTGGCCGACGGCCAGGCGGCCTACGACAGCGGCGCGTCCGAGCTGGCGAGCCGGCGTGCGAGCGCTCAGGCGCAGCTGGACGATGCCGAACGGCAGATAGCCGAAGGGCAGGCGCAGCTCGACGCGCAGCGCCCGCAGTTGGACGATGCCGCAGGGCAGCTCCAAGCGGCCCGGGCTCAGTGGCAGCAGGGCGCCGACGCCCTCGCGGCGGCGTGGGGCGATTGGCAGCGGCAATCCGACGAGCTTGACGCGGGCATAACTCGGGCGCAGGCCGGCGTCGCCGACGCAGCGGCCGGCGTCGACCGGATCCAGAAGGGCATCGACGCGCTGGAGGAGCAGATCAAGCAGCTCGATCCCGACAAGGACGCGCAGAAGATCGCCGAACTGCGCGCCGAGCAAGACGCCCTCAAAGCGCAACAGCAGGATCTCCGGGCGCAGATGGCTCTCGTCCAGGCCACCCTCGACGATCTCGTCAACGTGCAGAAGCCCAAGCTGGAGGCAGCGCGCGCCGAGCTCCAGGGCAAGCAGGACGTCTTGGACTCCTCCAAGGTCGAGCTCGAACAGCAGCAGGCCGCCTACGAAGGGGGGAAGGCTCAGTTCGACGCGAGCGCCCGGAAGCTTGATCAGGCGCGCGCCGATCTCGCCTCATCGCGCTCGCAAGCCGACGCGCAGATCGCCGCGGCTCAGCAGCAGCTCGACGACGCCGCCGCTCGGCTGCAGGACGGCCGCGCCCAGCTCGAACAAGGTCGCGCCGACTACGACAGCGGCCTCGCCGAATACGAGCAGAAGAAATCCGACGCCGATGCGCAGCTGGCGGACGCCGAGCGTCGCCTCGACGACGCCCAGAAGCAGATCGACGATCTGGAGCGCCCCGAATGGCTGGTCATGGACCGCACGGCGAACTACGGTGCAGCCAGCTTCGAGGCGGACGCCGACCGCGTGGACAGCATCGCCGCGGTGTTCCCGTTCATCTTCTTCCTCGTGGCGGCTCTCGTGGCCCTCACCACCATGACGCGCATGGTGGAGGAGGAGCGTGCCCTCATCGGCACGTTCAAGGCGCTTGGCTACCGTCGCACGCGCATCGCCTCCAAATACCTCGCATACGCAGCCGCGGCCAGCGGGATCGGCAGCATTCTGGGCATCCTCGCGCTGTCCCAAGTGCTGCCCGCCGTCATCATGAAGGCCTACGGCATCATATACTTCGTGCCCGAGCTGCCGCTCCCGCTGCCCGTCGATCCTGGGTTCGCCGGGCTTGCAGCCGGGCTCGGCGTCGGCGTCACGCTGTTCGCCACCTGGGCCGCCGTCGCCGCCACCTTGCGCGAGCGCCCGGCGCAGCTCATGCTGCCGCGCGCTCCGAAGGCGGGCAAGCGCATAGTACTCGAACGCATCGGTCCGCTGTGGCGGCATCTCTCGTTCTCGTGGAAAGTGACGTTCCGCAACCTGTTCCGCTACAAGAAGCGCTTCGTCATGACGGTCATCGGCATCGCGGGCTGCACGGCGCTCTTGCTGACGGGTCTCGGGTTGTCCAACGCCATCAACGATATAATCGACAAGCAGTTCGGCGAGATCACGAAGTACAACGCCGTCGTTACGCTGGCGGACGACCTGTCAAGCGAAGAGCAGCGGCGTATCGACGACCTGCTCGACGACGGCTCGCTCGTCACCGCGCATACGCTGGTCATGCGGCAGAACATGCTGGCCGGCGGGCCGGACGAGCAAGACAAGCGCATGGAGCTGGTCGTGCCCGAGGATCCGGCATCGTTCGACCGCTTCGTGGCCTTGAACACCCGCGTCGGCCATCATCCGGTGAAGCTGGACGACGACGGCCTCGTGCTCACCGAGAAGCTGGCGGCGGAGTTGGGCGTGCGCGCAGGCGATGCCGTCACGCTGACCGAGCAGGATGCCATCGGCAACGCGACCGGCACGTCCTACGAGGCCACGGTCACGGGCATCGTCGAGAACTACGTGTACCATTACGCCTATATGGGTCCTGCCCTCTACGAGCAGCTTATGGGCAAGGCTCCCGACTACCGCACCGTGCTGGCCGTCACCACGTCCGACCCCGACTTGCGCGTGCAGTTCTCGAACGACCTTCTGGCCGCAGGAGGCGTGAAGACCGTGGCGTACAACGACGAGACTATCGACGCGTACCGCGACATGATGTCGAGCGTGAACATGATTGTCGTGGTGCTGGTCACCGCGGCGGCGGCGCTCGCGTTCATCGTGCTGTACAACCTCACGAACATCAACATCACCGAGCGCATGCGCGAGATCGCCACCCTCAAGGTGCTCGGCTTCACGCCGCGTGAGATGAACGCTTACATCTTCCGCGAGATATTCCTCTTGGCGGCCATCGGCTGCGCGGTCGGTCTCGTGCTGGGCGTGTGGATGGAAGGCTTCGTCGTGGTCACGGCCGAGGTGGATCAGATCATGTTCGGCCGTGCCATACACCCGACCAGCTTCCTGCTGGCGTTTCTGCTGACCATGCTGTTCACTGTGCTCGTGATGCTGGCCATGCGCGGCAAGTTGCGCCGCATCGACATGGTGGAAAGCCTCAAGTCGAACGAGTAATGCGCTACAATGAGCGCTTGACGATCGAAACAGAAGGGGACTCTTCATGAAGGTAACCGAAAAGAAGCTCGACGACGGACGCATCCTGCTGGAGGCCGTAGCCTCCACCGCCGAGGTCAGCCATGCCCTCACGGCGGCTCAGTACAGGTTCGCCCAGCAGATGGGCGTGCAGCCCACGCCGGGCATGTCCGTGGAGCAGGCCGTCGAGAAGCAGCTGGGCATCAAGGACCTCGACGCCATCGTGCAGCAGCAGGCCGTGGAGTACCTCGTGCCGTTCGCCATCGACAAGCGCAACATCACGCCGGCGTTCCCGGCTCTTCCGAAGGCCGCCGGTCCGCTCAAGCGCGGCCAGACCTTCTCGTTCGAGGTTCGCGTCACGCCGAAGCCCGACTACGAGCTGAAGTCTTACGAGCCCGTGTCCATCACCGTGCCGCCTTTCGAGATCGAGCAGGCCGAGGTCGAGGAGCAGATCGCGCAGATCGCCGAGAGCTACGCGGAGTTCGTGTCGGACGAGCCGCACCCGGTGGAGAAAGGCGACGGCTTCCTGCTGGCGCTCGAAGCCTTCCAGAACGGCGAGAAGATGGACAACCTGTCCACCGAAGGCCGCACGTACCTCACCGGCATGGGCCTCATGCCCGAGGACTTCGAGAAGCATCTCATCGGCATGAACGTGGGCGAAACGAAGTCGTTCTCCTTCGACCTGCCCGGCATGAACGCCGACGACAAGGGCGACACCGTCGACTGCACCGTCACCGTCAAGGAGATGCAGAAAAAGGTCGTCCCCGCCATCGATGACGAATGGGTGGCCAAGAACCTGCCCATGTACCGCGATGCGGCCGCTCTGCGCGGCGGCATAACCGATCGCCTGACGGCCGACCGTCGCGCCCAGTACGAGGCGTACAAGCTGCAGGTTGCGGCATCCGAGCTGGCCAAGCGTTTCGAGGGCCGCATTCAGGACGAGGTGTACGAGGCCATGCAGCAGACGCTCGTGTCCAACCTGCGCGGCCAGCTGCAGCAGCAGGGCATCCCCTTCGAGCAGTTCGTGCAAAGCCAGGGCGGCGAGCAGCAGTTCGGCATGATCATGATGATGCAGACCCGCGAGATGCTCGTGCAGGGCTACGCGCTGGACGCGCTGTTCCGTCACGAGAAGATGACCCTCACCGACGAGGACATCGACGCCGCCTGCCGTTCGATGAACCCGCAGAACCCGGACGCCGTGAAGCGCGAGATGCAGGAGAACGGCCGCGGCTTCGCTCTGCGCGAGGCCGCCGAGCGCATGAAGGCGAACCAGTGGCTGCTCGATCATGCCATCGTGAACGTGGAGCAGCCGGTCGCTGCGAACGAGACGGCTGCTCAGCCGGCTCCCGCAGTCGACTCAGAGTAGCGATAACGCACAGATAACTATCTATCCGAGCGGTTTTGCGGCCCCTGATTTCCGAAAGGAAATCGGGGGCCGCTTTTTATCGGCGCAGTGTCGCGCTGCTCACCCGCCGTCAGACGCGGCTAAAAGCCCGAGAACCCCTGCAAGCTGGTTTCCGTGTCCGTTGCCGAATCGACGGTTGACGAACGTGCGGTTCGAGGTTGGCGTCGGCACGATTTCCGACCTCTGGTTTCGATCGCGGGGAAACGGCCTTCTCAGCCTCTCGCAGTGTTGCGCCTTTGGCAAGGCTCTCTATTGACGTAATGCGGGGGGGGGGG
>NZ_WWRX01000006.1:245019-333106 GCF_009875575.1 Eggerthella sp. BIOML-A4
GTATTCTATTTTCATTGCTCATCATTACCGAGCGATTACGTTTGCTGGAAGGCATACATGCATACGTACTAGCAAAAGACTGAGCAAAAGCAGACGAGAAAGGCGGGGCCGTATGAAGAAAAGAAAAGGAGCGGATCAGCTGCTAGCAGTGGCGCTTAGCGCATCCATGGTCGTTTCCATGAATGCGCCCATTGCCGCATGGGCTGATACGGGCGAGGAAAGTTCTGCCGTGGTCGGTTCGCAGGTGGCGGAAACCGAGCCGGTCGTACCTGTTGAAGAGCAGGTGACCGACTCGAGCGCAGAACCGACGGTTGAGTCGTCCGAGATCGTCGACGTTGTCAAGACGACGGAGACTCCGGTTGCATTTGCAGCTGGAGAAACGCAGAATGCAACTGCAGTGGCCACCATCGACGGCACCGCGTACGACACGCTCGCCGCCGCCATCGCCGCCGTTCCAGATTCGGGGGCCACGCCGACAACCATCACGTTGAACAGCGATGCCACCGGCGGAGTTAAAATCAACGGCGACAAGAACGTCATCCTCGATTTGAACAGCCATACGTACAACGTCGTGCAGGGAGTTGGCTCCACAGGCACCGAGACGAACGGCATGCAGCTTATCAAGGGCAGCACCGTGGTCATCAAGAACGGCACCATGACGGCCAGCGCGAACGCGGGCCTGCACTTCATGATCAAGAACTACGGTGACTTGACGCTCGAAAACGTTGTCGTGCAGGCTTCGGGCCTCGGCAATGGCGACTCGACCGTCAACAACTGCGGCAACCTGACCGTTCGGGGAGCCAATGCGAGTATCGCCGCTCCTCAAGGCGGCTATGCGGTGACTACCGGCAACTATGTCGTCGGCACGCATCCGCGCACCGTTATCGAGGCCGGCGCCATCGACAGCGTGTATACCGAGGGAAGCTTCTGGGAAGCGAGCGGTGCTGGTCAGGATCATAGCAGCTCTACGGTTTCCACCGAGATTACCGGCGGTACGATCGGATCGATCGGCATCAGCTATTGGGATGCGGCGAAAGATCTTGCATGGACGTTTGACGTGGGACCCGATGCTACGATTGGGACCGTCAACGATTTCGCAGCTAACGTGGGAACCGGTTACTACGCAAGCCTCAAAGACGCCATCGCGGCAGCTCAACCTGGTGATACGGTGACCTTGACGAACGACGTGCAGCTTTCTAGGAGCGGAGACGCCTTGCAGGTGTCGGGTGCGGACAAGAGCATCGTGCTCGATCTGAATGGGAAGTCGATCGTCGCCGATGAAACAATCGGCGCCAAAGTGACTGATGGCGCGAAACTTACGGTTAGGGACTCTGCCGAGGGTGGCAAGATCCAGCTCGTCAAATACGGCTTCGAGGTGGTTGGGGATACGAAGTACACCGACGGATCCAAGCCGGATCCGAGCAATGCGGTATCCTCTACGCTTACGCTTGAGGGCGGTACTATCGCGAACAGCGGTGGCTATGCAGCAACCGTGTATCCGTACGGCAACGGTGCGACCCTCAATGTGACCGGCGGTACCATCGAGAACACGTATGCGAACGGAGCCGTCGATGGCGGGTTCGCCGTTTCGGGCAACGGAACTCGCAACGGCTCTCTTGATTACGGCGGCATCGCCGTCAATGTCACGGGCGGCACGATCAAGAGCGCTCAGGATTGCGCCATGTACCTGCCAGGATATGGCGATGTGAGCATCACGGGCGGCACCGTCGAGGGCTGGACCGGAATCGAGATCGATTCCGGCAACCTCTCGATCGGCGGAGACGCGGTTGTGAAGTCGACGTATCAAGGCGACGGCACGCGCAAATACAAGACCAGCGGCGACGGCAACTACAATTTCGGAGCTGCGCTGGCCGTTGTGAGCAAGGGGTCGCAGGCCGCTACGGGCTATTACGGTCACATGAACATTGACATCGCCGGAGGCACGTTGGAAAGCGCAAGCTACTACGCCATCGACGAGTACAATCTTGCTCACGTGCAGGATAATGCCAAGGCAAGCACCCCGTATATCGACTCTCTTGCCATCACCGGCGGGACGTTCAAGGGGTCGGTAGGCGCCATCCTGTCTGATAACATGGCCGGATTCGTTACCGGCGGCACATATTCCAGCGATCCTGTTGCGTACATCCCTGCGGGGTACGAGACGACCCAGACGGTTGACAGCATGTGGGAGGTGGCCGCTGTCGCTGTCGCCAAGGTGGGCGATATCGAGTACGCTTCGTTGCAGGACGCCATCGATGCGACGGCGGACGGCCAGGCCATTTCCCTGATCGCGAATGCGACCGAGAACGTCACTGTACCTGCGACTGCTAACTGCACGCTTGACTTGGCTGGCTACACGCTGAACGGCGGGACGGTTGCAAGCAAGGCCGCGCTGACCAACAACGGTACTTTGGTCATCAAGGATTCGGTCGGCGGCGGTGCGGTGAAGCGCAACGACTCCCAGACGGCGGGCTACTACGTCGTGGACAACCAGGGAACGATGACGGTCGATGGCGGTTCGTTCTCGAACAATTCTGGTTTTTACGATGAAGCGAAGAATACATGGAGCGCTGCTTCGCTGGTGAGGAACGGCGGAGTCGCGGCAGATCGCGCGAACACGCTTATCGTGAACGGTGGCACCTTCGAGCAGCCCGGGTTCATCGTCGTGAAGAACGACGACTACGGCAAGCTGACCGTGAACGGCGGCACTTTCCGCACTCAGGATCAAACGTACACCCAAAAAGATGGCGTACAGGCTACGTCTGTAAATTCGGCGATCCAGAACTGGGGCCAGGCGACCGTCAGCGGCGGCGACATCCAGGGTGCGTTGTGGGTTGATACGTGGAGCAACGATCTGCCATCTAGCGAGATGACCGTGGGCGGCAACGTGCAGTTCAAGGGCAAAGTTGTCATGGGCAGCTACGCTTCCCAGCACGGCATCTCCAAGCAGGCCATTCTGAAGGTGACCGGCGGATCGTTCGACGTCGAGAGCTGGAGCGTTCCGAGCGAAGCCGCTCTGGTGTCCCTGACCGGTGGCACCTTCAGTGCCCAGATTCCGGCAGGATGCGTGGCCGACGGTTACCTGGTGGAGCCGAATACCGATAAAACCGTGTACACCGTGAAGAAGGCCTCTGAGACCGAGAACAAAGTCCAAGTTGTCGACAAAGACGGCAATGCCACGGGTGTTGCCAAGAGCGTCAGCGAAGTAGTTGAGGAAGTGCAGAAGTCGGGCGGCTCGCTGGTTCTGGCGGGCGACGTTGCCGAGACTGGCGGCATCACCATTCCCACCCCTCAAACTGGAACCGAAGCGAAGCCGGTGGCCATCGAGCTGAACGGCAACGATGTTACCACGTCGGGCACTGATGCGGCGGTTAAGGTCGGCAAAGGCGCCGAGCTGGTCATCAGCGATGCGAAGGGTTCCGGCGTGATTTCCTCGACGAGCACTCAGGCTCCTGCCGTGGAGGTTGCCGGTACGGTGACGCTCGACGGTGCCACGGTGACAAGCTCGTCCAACGACGGCATCAAGGTTGCGGCGGGTGCAACGTTGACGGTGAAGAGCGGCGTGGTTGAGGCTAAGGCAGCAACTCCGAAGCTGGAGTCCCGCTCCGCGCGTTCTGCGGCTCCCAGTCAGTACGGCATCTCTGCCGTCGGCGAGCAGGGCAAGACTACCACGCTGAACATCGAGGGCGGCAAGATCTCCGGCGAGGCGGGTGCGCTCGGCATCGGCCAGAACGTGACCTGCTCGGTAACGGGCGGCGTGTTCAACAGCAATGTTTCGCAGTATGTGAATAGCCAGAACTACAAGCAGACCGAGGCAAACGGCCTGTACTACGTTGCTCCGAATGCTGACAATGCGTACAACGTCGCGCAGTTCAAGACGAATGCAGCCGATCCGAGCACGTGGACCGCGCCGACTGCTCCTGAAGGCCAGACGTTCGCGGGCTGGTACGCCGACAGCCAGTACGGCACTCCCAGCACCGCGACCGAGGGCACTGTATACGCGAAGTTCGTGAACATCGCCGACGTGATGAAGTTCAAGGGCGGATCGCTTCGCATGGATGCTACGCCCTCGGTATCAGAAGGCTTGCGTTTTGGGTACTCGCTATTCCTTCCAGAAGAAATGCAGTTTGTGAGCTCTGGTTGGAAGTACACAATTAAAGGCACCGACTACACCAAGGTGGCTGAGCATCAAGCGCTGTATGACTCCGGCGTGATCGATACAAACTTGGTTTTCCTCAATGTTCCCAAGAACGACTATGCGGAAGATATTTCAGTCGAAATGTATGTAACGTACAAAACTTCCGATGGCACTACGGTGACATTTAAAGAACCAACTGCGCAGATTCGTTCAGTGAATAAGGTGGCGCAATTCATCCTAGATTCTCCGAACGCTTCGGCGGAAGAGAAAGAGTATGCACAAAAGATCCTCGCTTAGAGGGACGAGAGAAAGAGTAGGTTTAAGCAATGAAGTATGAAACTCCCAGCATGGAAGTAGTCGAGTTCGAGGGCAAGGACGTTGTGTGCTCCTCCATGCCTGGCGACGATACCGTGGAATTTCCTCACGCACTCTAAAGCATAGCAAGGGCGACAGGGGCGCACGGGTTGCGCCCCTGTCGTGTTGATGAAGGGCGGTTGATCGATGGAACGGAAACATATCGCAATCACCGCTGCGGTTGCCGCTGCGGCGGTCATTCTTGTTGGAGGTATTGGTTTGGCGTGCACCGGCCTGCTAAATGGCGAACCCGACAAGGCGACGCCCGAGAACTCGCTTCCCTCTACGGACAAGCCCGTCCAAGATGCGAAGCAGCAGATAAGCGCGCCTGATGAGTCCGGCGATGCAGTACAGCCTCTGCCAAGCACGGAAGGCTCTTCTGGCGCAGCGGCTTCGGGCGAGGGGCCGGAGGCGGCGGGCGATCAGCCCGCGCCCGAATCGGGCAATGAGAATTCCGGCGGAAATTCTGCCGATAACACAGTGGACTTCGGCTCGCCCGGATCCGACAATCCGTCCGATGAGCAAAAGCCTCCGGCTGAGCAGAGTCCGTCGGGCGATGGAGAGCGTTGGACGGGGTACTACTAAGATGCCGCAATTCTGCCTTCAGCTGGCCGGGCTTTCGGTGTCGGTTGCATCGCAGTACTCACAGGTGGAGCACATGTGTTCAGGCTACGAGGTGCCGAAAGGCGCCTCGAGCGATATCGACGTGCGCATTGATCCGCAGGATATCGACGCCGAGCGCGACGAGGGCGCATGGTCGGACGCCTACCTGGAGACGCTTGCGGTGTATCGGCAGATCGCCGAGGCCTTGCCTGCGTTCGATCGCATGCTGGTGCATGGGGCTCTGCTCTCGTTCCAAGGCGAGGGCTACCTGTTTGCAGCTCCCAGCGGCACGGGCAAGTCGACGCACGCGCTTTTGTGGAAGCGCTTTTTGGGCGATGCGGTCAGTATCGTCAATGGCGACAAGCCCATCGTTCGCCTAACCGGCGAGGGCGACGTCCCCGTAGCGTACGGCACGCCGTGGGCGGGCAAAGAAGGCTGGCATGAAAACGCTTCCGTGCCGCTTCGCGCCGTGTGTTTTCTGCGGCAGGCTCCAACGAACAGCATCGGGCTCCTGGACGCTTCCGGTTGCGTTGGCCGGCTTTTACGGCAAGTGTATCTGCCGTTCGACAGCCGCGCCGCCGCGCGCACGTTGGAACTGTCGGACAGGCTGGTCGGATGCGTTCCGATGTACGAATTGGCGTGCGACGTGTCGCATGACGCCGTTCGATGCAGCTTTGAGACGCTGACGGGGCGGCGCTTCTCGGATTGGGATATAAGCACATCGTGCCTGGATGCGAGCCAGGCATGCAGGGGAAGGAGCGTGACGTGAGGATTAAGGACGGGTTCGTGCTGAGGGACGTGGCCGGGCAGACGGTGGTCATCGCAACGGGCGAGGCCAGCCGCGACTTTCATGGCATGGTGAAGCTGAACGGGACGGGTCGCGTTATTTGGGAAGGGCTTTCTCGCGGCGACGATGCGGAAGATATCGCCCAGGAGCTCGTGAAAAGCTACGACGTGGATCTCGAAACCGCGCAACGCGATGTCGCGTCGTTCGTGGCCACCGCGCAGAAAGCCGGCTTTTTGGCATGACGACGCTGTCGACCATTGCGGAGGTGCTTGAGCGCGAGGGCGTCTATGTGGGGGTTACCAGCGGCGTCAGCATGTGGCCCATGATCCGCGACCGATGCGACACCGTCGTGGTGCGTCCGCCATGCGGTCGGCTTCGGCGCTTTGACGTCGCCCTGTACAAGCGCGATGATCGCTATGTGCTGCATCGCGTGGTGGAGGTGCTGGCTGATTCGTATGTGATTTGCGGCGACAACTGCATAGGCCGCGAACACGACATAACCGATGCCGACGTCCTTGGTGTTCTCACAGGGTTTTACCGAGGCGAAACCCAGGTGAACATGCAAGGGACGGGGTATCGGTGCTACGTGCGCGCGTGGTGCGGGGCGTATCCGGCGCGTCGAGCGCTCATGCGACTTCGTCGCTCGCTCGGTCGCGTCAAGGCTTTCGTTCTCGAAGCGGGTAGGTGCGTCTGATGACGTTGCGTGCAAGCGCCGGAGCGCAGGTCGACGCCTTGCGCGATCGGTTTCGGGTGCAGCGATGGATCGTGCGCGTGGGCGGGCCGGGGACATGGCTGGTGGTTGGCCTTGCGGCTCTGCGTGCGGTGGCGGCGGTCATCGCGGTGGCGTTCGCCCTTGTTATGAGGGCGTGCATCGATCAGGCTGTGGCGGGCTCGTCCCAAGGGTTCTCCGCTGCCGTGTGCGCGTTCGGCGTTCTTCTTGCCACGCAGGTGGGCGTGCTATGCACCTGCCGCGCGCTCTCCGAGGCGGCCCAGGCCACGCTTGAGAATCGGTTTCGCCAGCAAGCGCTTGCGGCGATGCTCGAAGGTGATTTCGGCTTGGCGTCGAGACGACATACCGGTGACGTGTCTGCGCGCATGACGTCCGATGCGCGCGTGGTGGCCGAGGGGGCAACCGGAGCGCTTCCCGAAGCGGCGTCCTCGATCACGCGGTTACTCGGGTCGCTTGCGGTGATGGGCATGCTGGCCCCTCTGCTTGCCGCAGTGCTGGTGGCGGTGGGCTGTCTGGTTGGCGCGGTTTCCCTTGCGTTGCGCTCGCATCAGAAAAAGCTTCATCGTTGCGTGCAGGAGGCGGAAAGCTCCGTTCGTTGCTACGTGCAGGAATGCTTGGAAAGCTTGCTGATGGTGCGTTCGTTCGGGTGCGAGCGCAAGGTGATTGGCCAGAGCCGTCGGGTTATGGACGAGCATCTGAGCTCTCGCATGCGCAAGATGGCGTTCTCGAACGCCTGCAGCACGGGTCTTTCCGCGGCAATGCAAGGCGGATACCTCCTGTGCTTCGCGTGGTGCGGTTGGGGGCTTTTGAATGGCTCGGTCAGCTACGGCACCATGATGGCCGTTGTTCAGCTGACCGGTCAGGTGCAGGCGCCCTTTGCGGGAATGGGATCCCTGTTCTCGCGCTACGCCTCCATGTTGGCTAGCGCAGAGCGTCTCATGGAACTCGATCAGGCCGTCGGACGTTTCTCCTGCGCAGGCGGAGCGTACCCGGGCGGACGCGACTCCGTGGCAGTGCCGGCTTCCTCGTTGGAATCGTTCGGTTTGGACAAGGCCTTCTTTCGCTACGATCAAGACGGCGCGCGCGAGGCTTTGTGCGACTGCTCGTTCGATGTGCACGCGGGGGAGGTAGTGGCGCTTGTGGGGGAGAGCGGCGCCGGTAAAAGCACGGCGATGCGTCTTCTGCTGGGGGCGTATCAGCCTGACGAGGGAAGCGCGTATGTGCGTGCAGAGGGGCGCCGAATTTCGGCATCCTCGGTTCGCCCAGGGTTGTTCGCGTACGTTCCGCAGGGTAATTGCCTGCTTTCGGGCACGGCGCGCGAGGTGGTTGCGTTTGCCGACGGGGATGGCGCTCCCGATGACGCGCGTGTCAGGGACGCCTTGTATGCGGCCTGCGCCGACGAGTTCGTCGACGGCTTGCCCGGCGGGCTCGATGCTCGTCTGGGAGAGCGCGGCGCCGCTCTTTCGGAAGGGCAGAGGCAACGGCTCGCCGTTGCCCGAGCTGTATACAGCGGCGCGCCCGTGTTGCTGCTCGACGAGGCCACGTCCGCGCTCGATACCGCTTGCGAGGAGCGGATGATCCGTCGTTTGCGCGAGCTTCCCGATCGCACGGTGCTCATGGCAACGCATCGGGGCAGGGCGGTGGCTCTGTGCGATCGCGTCGTGCAGGTGGGCGGTCGCGTATCTACGGAGGGCTGCCCGAATCTTGAAAGAAGGAAAAGCTTATGAGGGAAAGCGCGTTCTATTTGATTCACTTGATGTCGTGTGCATTGAACGACGTGCAGCCCTGTTCGCTGCCCGAAGGCGCCTCTTGGGATGAAGTCTACGCGTTGGCGGAGTTCAACAGCGTGGAGGGCTTGGCTTGGACGTCGGCTCGCCGGGTTCGCGATGTTCCGGCAGACATGCTGAAGGAATGGAGCGCGACTGCCGACATGACCTTGTACCGTTGCGTGAGCTACGGCATCGAGCGCGAGGCCGTGCTTGCCGCTTTGGCGGATCGCGGCCTGTCGTGGCTTCCTCTTAAGGGCGCGCTGCTGGTGGATTTGTATCCGTCGCCCCATATGCGATCCATGGCGGACAACGATATTCTGTACGGATTCGTAGAAGAAGACCCTGCCGGTGGGTTTCGGATTGCGGGGGCTACCGAAGCCGACCGCGAGCGCACTACGGCGCGCGCCGTGCGTGTGGCTGTTGAGGTTATGGAGGCGCGCGGTTACCGGACCATATCGAAAACAGCAGGCAATCATGAGTCGTTCGTTAAGAACCCTCACTTCAATTTCGAACTTCACCGCAGGTTGGTATCGCCTTCCAGTCCGCAGGCTGCGTACTACCATAACCCCTGGCAGCGTGCCGTGCCCGTCCGCTTGGATTCGAATGCCGCCGAAGGCGAGGCGTCCGATGCCGGCCGGGGCGGAAGGGGATGGGAGTATCGCTTCTCGGACGATGACTTCTACCTGCACCTGGTTTCGCATGCTTTCAAGCATTATGACGCATCGGGTTGCGGTATCAGGTTTTTGGTCGATCAGCTGGTGTTTCTACGTGCACGCGGCAAGGGTCTCGATCGATCCTATCTTGCAGACGAGCTTTCCAAGCTGGGTCTTCGAGATTTTGAGCAGTGGACGCGCAGGCTGTCGTTTCGCGCGCTGGAGGATCCGCGAGCGGCTTGCCGTTGCGCGCAAGGGCGGGACGCTGAAAGAGGCCCGGCGCAAAAGACAGCGGGTCTTTCGGATGCCGACCAGGCGCGTCTTCTGCGCCTGATGAACGGCGGCACGTACGGTACGTGGCAGACCGTGATGGAGCGACGCCTGGAGGCCATTCGCGCAGACTCTCCCAACGATGACGCTGATGTCAAGAAGCGCTACGTTGCAAGCCGCGTGTTCGTCAGCGAGGAGCAGATGCAAGAAGCCTTTCCGTTCTTCTGGCGTCATGCATGGATGCGTCCCCTGCTCCCGCTTTACCGGATGGGGCGGGGCCTGGTACGCAACCCTAAAAAGATAGCGTGCGAGATAAAGGCGCTGCGTCGCTTGCGCTGATCAGCTGGCCTCGCCGTCCGTTCAAAGCAGGCGAAACCGTCGAAGCCGAAAAGCCCGGACGTTCCCGATGGACGAGCATGGCCGCTCAGCAGTCGAGCGTCCGGCTTTGCTTGCGTATCTTGTGTTCAGGTTGTGTGCAAGGGGGTTCGCGAATGATCGCCAAAAATCGATTCTTGAATACAAAGCGTTTTCTGCGTATAATTCTCGGTTGCGTCTGGACTTAGATGGATACACCCGGACGCGTGGCAACCGGAGTCGCACGTGCCCAGCCTCCCTGCGGCACATCGGCGGCAATCGGAGCCACGAAGAGACGAAGGATTCTCGGTGTACGGAGAGGCGTGCGAGCGAGAATCCGCAGAAAGGAAAGCAATGGGAGTCAAACAGTACAAGCCGACCAGCCCCGGCCGACGCTTCCAAACGGTCTCGGACTTCGCCGAGATCACGACGTCGACGCCGGAGAAGTCGCTGCTTGCGCCGCTGTCCAACAAGGCAGGACGCAACAACAACGGCCGCATCACCACCCGCCATCAGGGCGGCGGTAACAAGCGCCGTTACCGCATCATCGACTTCAAGCGCAACAAGGACGGCGTCCCCGCGAAGGTCGCGACCATCGAGTACGACCCGAACCGCAGCGCCCGCATCGCCCTGTTGCACTACGTCGACGGCGAGAAGCGCTACATCCTTCATCCGAAGGGCCTCCGCGTGGGCGATACCGTCATGAGCGGTGTCGAGGCCGACATCAAGCCGGGCAACGCCCTGCCGTTGGCCAACATCCCCGTCGGTACGCTCATCCACGCCGTGGAGCTGCAGCCGGGCAAGGGCGCCGCTATCGCCCGTTCCGCCGGCACCAGCATCCAGCTCATGGGCAAGGAGGGCGACTACGCCATCCTGCGCATGCCTTCCTCCGAAATGCGCCGCGTGCTCATCACGTGCCGCGCGACGGTGGGCGAGGTCGGTAACGCCGAGCACTCCAACATCAAGATCGGCAAGGCCGGTCGCAACCGTTGGAAGGGCATCCGTCCCAGCGTTCGCGGTACCGTCATGAACCCGGTCGACCACCCGCACGGCGGCGGCGAGGGCAAGAACAAGTCCGCTGGTCGTCACCCGGTCACCCCGTGGGGCGTTCCCACGAAGGGCCATCGCACCCGCAATCCCAAGAAGGCTTCGAGCCGCTTGATCATCCGCCGTCGCAAGAAGTAGCGCAAAGCGTTAAGGAGTAATAGTGAGTAGAAGTTTGAAGAAGGGTCCTTTCGTTGAACCGCGCCTTCTTGATCGTATCGAGAAGATGAATGCGGCGGGCGAGAAGAACGTCGTGAAGACCTGGTCGCGCTCGAGCACCATCTTCCCGGAAATGGTGGGTCACACCATCGCCGTGCACGATGGCCGCAAGCACGTGCCGGTATACGTTACGGAATCCATGGTCGGCCACAAGCTGGGCGAATTCGCCCCGACCCGCACCTTTAAGGGTCATTCCGCCGACAAGGGCAAGAAGAGATAAGAAGGGGTGAAAACAATGGAAGCTAAAGCAATTGCACGCTATGTCCGCGTTTCGCCCCGTAAGGCGCGTATCGTCATCGATCTGATTCGTGGCAAGTCCGTGCCCGCCGCTCGCGAGATCCTGCAGTTCTCCGACCGCGCCATCGCCGAGGTTGTCGCCAAGACGCTGAACTCCGCTGTGGCCAACGCCGAGAACCAGCACCACGTGCGCCCGGAAACGCTCATCGTGAAGGCCGCCTTCGCCGACGAAGGCCCCACGCTCAAGCGCATCCGTCCGCGCGCCAAGGGCTCCGCTTCGCGCATCCGCAAGCGCACGAGCCACATCACCATCATCGTTGCACCGCGAGAGGAGGCATAAGCCGCATGGGTCAGAAAGTAAGCCCCACCGGGTTCCGTCTCGGCATTACCGAGGAATGGCGTAGCCGCTGGTACGCCGACAAGGATTACGCCAAGAACCTGGCAAACGACTTGGCCATCAGGAAGTTTTTGGACAAGCAGCTCGCCCGTGCCGCCGTCTCCAAGATCGAGATCGAGCGCGCCGGCGACAAGATCAAGATCATCGTGACCACCGCCCGTCCGGGCGTCGTCATCGGCAAGAAGGGCGCTGAGATCGACTCGCTGCGCAAGAAGCTCGAGAAGGTCGCCAACGGTCCGGTGTCCATCGAGGTCGTCGAGGTCAAGCGCCCCGAGCTCGATGCTGCGCTCATCGCGCAGTCCGTTGCCGAGCAGCTCGAGGGACGCGTTGCGTTCCGCCGTGCGATGCGCAAGGCCGTCCAGTCCGCCCGCAAGAGCGGCGCCAAGGGCATCCGCATCCAGTGCTCCGGCCGTCTCGGCGGTGCCGAGATGAGCCGTCGCGAGTGGTATCGCGAAGGTCGCGTGCCGCTGCACACGCTGCGTGCCAAGATCGACTACGGTTTCGCCACGGCTGCTACGACGATGGGCTCCATCGGCGTGCAGGTGTGGGTGTACCACGGCGAAGTGCTCCCCGGCCAGAAGGCTCCCCAGCCGGCGCTCGAGGGCAGCTCTCGCCCCAGCCGTCCCCGTCGCAACGATCGTAACGATAGGAGGGCAAAGTAATGCTCGTACCTAAGCGCGTGAAGCACCGCAAGGTGCAGCGTGGTTCCATGAAGGGCAAGGCCAAAGGCGGCACCCGGTTGAACCACGGCGAATACGGCATCCAGGCGCTCGAAGCCGCTTGGATCACCAACCGCCAGATCGAGGCAGCCCGTATCGCCATGACCCGCTACATGAAGCGTGGCGGCAAGGTGTGGATCACGATCTTCCCGGACAAGCCCATCACGAAGAAGCCTGCCGAAACTCGCATGGGTTCCGGTAAGGGCAACCCCGAGGCATGGGTCGCGGTCGTCAAGCCCGGCCGCATCATGTTCGAGATCGGTGGCGTCGACGAGGCCGTCGCCAAGGAAGCGCTCCGCCTCGCCATCAACAAGTTGCCCATCAAGTGCAAGATTGTTTCTCGTGAAACGGAAGGGCAGGAATAAATGAAAGCAGCAGAGATCCGTGAGCTGTCTGCCGACGATTTGCAGGCGAAACTCAAGGAAGCGCGCGCGGAGCTTTTCAACCTGCGCTTCCAGATGGCTACGAGCCAGCTTGACAACACCGCCCGCGTGAAGCAGGTCAAAAAGGACATCGCGCGTATTCAGACCGAGATGCGCGCCCGCGAGCTGAGCGCATAGCCCGTCGGCTAGGAAGGTTGGATACACATGAGCGAAGAACGTAACTCCCGCAAGGTCCGTCAGGGCGTCGTGGTAAGCGCCGTCAACGACAAGACCTGCGTCGTGCAAGTCAAGGAGCGCAAGCCGCACCCCGTGTACGGCAAGATGATGACGACGACGAAGAAGTTCCATGCCCATGACGAGAACAACGAAGCCGGCCTCGGCGACACCGTTCAGATCATGGAAACGCGTCCGCTGTCGAAGATGAAGCGCTGGCGCCTCGTGAAGATCGTCGAGAAGGCCCAGTAGTCTTGCGCGCTCGTCGCGAAAGACTATCGAGATGAAAGTTAGGTTGAAGCAATGATTCAGATGCAAACCATGCTCGCAGTGGCCGATAACTCCGGCGCTCGCAAGGTGCAGTGCATCAAGGTCCTGGGCGGCTCCAAGCGCCGTTACGCGGGACTGGGCGATGTCATCATCTGCAGCGTTAAAGAAGCCGCGCCGAACACCAACGTGAAGAAGGGCGACGTCGTCCGCTGCGTGGTCGTTCGCGTGAAGAAGGAAGTTCGTCGTGCCGACGGCAGCTACATCAAGTTCGACCAGAACGCAGCCGTTCTGATCGACACGAACGGCGCCCCGCGCGGCACGCGCATCTTCGGGCCCGTCGCCCGCGAGCTGCGCGACAAGAAGTACATGAAGATCGTGTCCCTGGCACCTGAAACGCTCTAAGGAGGTGTGCGCAAATGAACAGCATGAACATCAAAAAGGGCGATAAGGTGAAGGTCCTGGCCGGCAAGGACAAGGGCAAAGAGGGCACGATCCTGCGCTCGCTGCCGCAGAAGCAGCGCGTCGTCGTGGAGAAGGTCAACATCGTCAAGAAGGCTCTTCGCCCCACGCAGCAGAACCCGCAGGGCGGTATCTCTTCGGTGGAGGCTCCCATCCACGTGTCGAACGTGATGCTGGTGTGCCCGAGCTGCAAGCAGCCCACGCGCGTCAGCAACAAGCGCGACGAGAACGGCAAGAAGGTCCGCGTCTGCAAGAAGTGCGGCAAGGACATCGACTAGCACATGAAGGCGGCGCGGCGCTTCGGCGGCGCGCCCCTTTGAGCAATGACCCCCTCCGGCCAGGCCGGTTGGGGACGCAGGGTCGGAAATCCTGCGTTTAATTCATCGAAAGGATACAGGAAAACATGACTGCTCCTCGCTTGAAGGAAAAGTACACCAACGAGATCGTGGCCAAGCTCGAGAAGGATCTCGCCCTCGACAACGTGAATAAGGTTCCGCGCCTTGAGAAGATCGTCGTGAACATGGGCGTGGGCGCCGCCGCTGCCGACCACAAGCTGCTGGACGCCGCCATGGGCGACCTGCGCATCATCACGGGCCAGCAGCCCTGCGTGACGCGCGCCAAGAAGTCCATCGCCGGTTTCCACGTGCGCGAAGGCCAGCCCATCGGCTGCAAGGTCACGCTGCGCGGCGACCGCATGTGGGAGTTCCTCGACCGTCTGCTGGCCACGGCGCTTCCCCGCGTGCGCGACTTCCGCGGCATCTCGCCGACCAGCTTCGACGGCCGCGGCAACTACACCATGGGCGTCACCGAGCAGCTTATCTTCTCGGAGATCGATTACGACAAGATCGATCGCACGCGCGGCATGGACATCACGTTCGTGACGACGGCTCCGGACGACGACAGCGCCTTCGCGCTGCTCGACGCGCTGGGCTTCCCGTTCAAGGACAAGGAATAACCCGCGTTGTCCCACCCAAGGCTGCCCCAAGGCAACCTGCGCTGAAACGTGCACTCGAGCCCGTCCGGACGATCGGACGGGCTGGATATAAGAAAGAAGGATTTGCATGGCTAAGAAATCGATGGTCGCCAAGGCCAAGCGCGAGCCGAAGTTCTCGACGCGTCAGCACAACCGCTGCACGCGCTGCGGACGTCCCCGCGCCTACTACCGCAAGTTCGGCCTGTGCCGCGTCTGCTTGCGCGAGTTGGCCAACAAAGGCGAACTGCCCGGCGTGACCAAAGCTTCGTGGTAAGCCACACGACGATTACGCTCGGGTGTGCCACGGTTCAGGCGGAGGCGTTACGGGCGCCGACGAACCGAATCGACAGGCTCATCACGGACCAAAGGAGAAAATCACTATGACCATGACCGACCCCATTGCAGATATGCTTACGCGCGTGCGTAACGCTAACTCTGCCGGCAAGCCGACGGTGTCCATGCCGTCCAGCAAGAAACTTGTCGAGATAGCCCGCATCATGCAGGAAGAGGGCTATGTTCAGGGCTACGACGTCATCGAGGGCGAGCCGCGCGCTACGCTCGAGATCACGTTGAAGTACGGTGACAAGAAGGCCAAGACGATCCGCGGCATCAAGCGCATCTCGAAGCCCGGCCTGCGCATCTACGCGGGCAAGGACGAGCTGCCCCGCGTGCTCGGTGGCCTCGGCACGGCTATCGTTTCGACGAGCAACGGCGTTATGACCGATCGCGATGCCCGTAAAAAGGGCGTTGGCGGCGAAGTCATCGCCTACATCTGGTAGGAAAGGGAGGGATAGATATGTCTCGTATTGGCAAGCTGCCCGTGACCGTTCCTGCCGGAGTCGATGTGACCATCGACGGCACGACGGTGACGGCGAAAGGGGCGAAGGGCGAACTGACCCGCACCTTCCCCGAGATCATGACCATCAAGCGGGAGGGCGACGACATCATCGTCGAGCGTCCGAACGACTCCCGCGAAGCGAAGGCCT
Source organism: Eggerthella sp. BIOML-A4 (assembly GCF_009875575.1). Lineage (NCBI taxonomy): Bacteria > Bacillati > Actinomycetota > Coriobacteriia > Eggerthellales > Eggerthellaceae > Eggerthella > Eggerthella sp. BIOML-A4. The sequence continues at coordinate 260,578 of NZ_WWRX01000006.1, forward strand.
ACCACGGCCTCGTGCGCACGCTCATCGCCAACATGGTGGAGGGCGTGTCTGCCGGCTTCTCCAAGAAGCTGCAGCTCGTGGGCGTCGGCTACCGTGCCGCGCTCAAGGGCAAGGATCTTGAGATGCAGCTCGGCTTCTCCCATCCCGTGCTGGTGGAGGCTCCCGAGAACATCACGTTCGAGGTGCCCAGCCAGACCGAGATCATCGTGAGCGGTCCTTCCAAGGAGCAGGTCGGCCAGGTTGCCGCGAACATCCGCAAGTGGCGCAAGCCGGAGCCCTACAAGGGCAAGGGCATTCGCTATGAGGGCGAGCATGTCCGCCGCAAGGTCGGCAAGGCCGGCAAGGACTAGGCGCGAGCCGCGAACGACTGAGATCGAAGGGATTATCATGAACAAGCTTCAGAAAAAGCAGGCTGCGCTGGCTCGTCGCCATCGTCGCGTTCGCGGAAAGATCGCCGGTACGGCGGCTCGTCCCCGCGTGTGCGTCACGCGCAGCAACTCCAACATGTACGTGCAGGTGATCGACGACGTCGCCGGCAAGACGATCTGCGGCGTTTCCACGCTCGGCCCCGATTTCAAGGCCACGGGCAAGAGCGGCGCGACCGTCGAGGGCGCTGCCGCCCTGGGCGCGATCGTGGGCAAGAAGGCGCAGGAATCCGGTGTCACGGAAGTCGTGTTCGACCGTGGCGGCAACCTGTATCACGGGCGCATCAAGGCTTTGGCCGATGCCGCTCGCGAAGCAGGCTTGAAATTCTAGAAGGGGTTAAGGTCTATGGCTCGTAACAAACAAGACAACGCCGCGGTCCCCGAGCTTCAGGAGCGCGTCGTCTACATCAACCGCGTGTCGAAGGTTGTCAAGGGCGGCCGCCGCTTCGCGCTCACCGCGCTCGTGGTGGTCGGCGACGGCAACGGTCGCGTCGGCGTGGGCATGGGCAAGTCCCAGGAAGTGCCCATCGCCATCAAGAAGGGCGTCGAGGACGCGAAGAAGAACATGTTCAGCGTGCCGCTGACGGCCGAGAAGACGCTGCCGCACGAGATCATCGGCGAGTACGGCGCCGGTCGCGTGCTCATCAAGCCGGCTACGCCCGGTACCGGCGTTATCGCCGGCGGCGCGGCTCGTGCGGTCATGGAGCTGGCGGGCGTCACCGACTGCTTCGCCAAGTCGCTCGGCACCGACAACGTGATGAACGTGGTCAAGGCCACCGCCGAGGGCCTCAAGAACATGGAGAGCCCCGAGCAGGTTTCCGAGCGTCGCGGCATGTCCGTCTCCAAGATCTACGGCTGGAAGGAGAAGAACTAATGGCTGACGCAAAGAAGACCCTGCGCATCACCCAGGTGAAAAGCTCCATCGGCTACAAGGAAGACCAGGGCAAGACCCTGCGCGCGCTTGGCCTCGGCAAGATCAACCGCTCCGTGGAGCAGGTGGACAACGAGTCCGTCCGCGGCATGATCTTCAAGGTGAAGCACTTGGTCAAGGTCGAAGAGATCTAATCTTCGTGGTACTTGGCAGGTAGGATATAATGATTCGTCGGCGTGCCGCACCGGCACGCCGATGGTCGATTTACGGAAGTTTGCGGGCGGCGAGCGGCCAGCGCCGGGAAGGGTCCCGGACAGCGAAAGAAGGAGAAACTAACATGGAACTCAAGGATCTCAAGCCGGCTGAAGGTTCGCGCAAGCCCCGCAAGCGCGTGGGTCGCGGTCCCGCGTCGGGCACGGGCAAGACGTCCGGTCGCGGTATGAACGGCCAGAAGTCGCGTGCTGGCGGCGGCAAGGGTGCAGGCTTCGAGGGCGGTCAGACGCCGCTCGCTCGTCGTCTGCCGAAGCTCCCGGGCTTCAAGAACATCAACCACGTGGAGTACCTGCCCGTCAACGTGAAGCGTCTCGAGGAGACCTTCGAGGCCGGCGACGTGGTGAACGGCGAAAGCCTCAAGGCCAAGGGCATCATCAAGCATGCCGACGCGCTCGTGAAGGTGCTGGGCGACGGCGAGATCACCAAGGCTCTCACCGTGCAGGTGGATAAGGTGTCTGCTTCCGCCAAGGCGAAGATCGAAGCAGCCGGAGGAAAGGTCGAAGAGCCTTGCTAAGCTCGATCATCGATGCATTCAAGGTACCGGAGCTGCGCAAGAAGATCTTGTTCACTCTGGCTATCCTCGCGCTGTATCGTTTCGGCGCGTACGTGCCGGTGCCCGGCATCCCGTTCAACGAGTTCGCGAACTCGTTCCAGGACTCGGGCGTGTCCATGACCATGCTCGACCTGTTCACGGGCGGTGCGTTGTCGAACTTCTCGGTGTTCTCGCTGGGCATCATGCCCTACATCACGGCATCGATCATCATGCAGCTGATGCAGGGCGTCATTCCCGCCATCGGGCGCTGGGCTAAGGAAGGCGAGACGGGTCGTCGCAAGATCACGCAGATCACGCGTTACCTGACGTTGGGTCTGGGTCTGATCAACGCCATCGGCTACCTGCTGCTGTTCAAGTCGCCGCAGTACGGCGTGGTGTTCTCCACGGAGGTGCCGGAGATCCTCACCGACATCCTCGTCGTGTTCACGCTCGTGGCGGGCACTGCGTTCATCATGTGGATGGGCGAGCTTATCACGCAGCGCGGCATCGGCAACGGCATGTCGCTCATCATCTTCGTGAGCATCGTGTCGCGCGTGCCGAGCGCCATTTTCTCGTCGATGAACCTCACGGCCGATACCACTATGGGCGTCGCGATTACGGTGGTCACCCTGCTTGTGGTGCTTGCCTGCATTCCCGCGATCATCTTCGTGGAGCGTGCGCAGCGCCGCATCCCGGTGAACTATGCCAAGCGCGTGCAGGGTCGCAAGATGATGGGCGGCCAGTCCACCTACATTCCCCTCAAGGTGAATGCGGCGGGCGTCATCCCGATCATCTTCGCGAGCTGCCTGATCTACTTCCCGGCGCAGCTGGCGGCTCTGTTCAACGTGGGCTGGCTGACGGCGGTGGCCGACGCCATCTCCACCGGCTGGGTCAACTGGATCCTCACCGTGCTGCTCATCGTGTTCTTCGCGTACTTCTACACCTCCATGGTGTTCAATCCGGAGGAGACGGCCGACAACCTGCGCAAGCAGGGCGGCTTCATTCCCGGTGTGCGTCCGGGCACGGCGACGGTGACCTATATCAAGAACGTGCTGCATCGCGTCACGCTGCCCGGCGGCATCTTCATCGCCGCCATCGCGGTGGTGCCGACGATCATCTTCTACTTCACCGGCAATACGCTCATCCAGGCGTTCGGCGGCACTTCGATCCTCATCATGATCGGCGTGGCCCTCGACACCATGAACAAGGTGGAAAGCCAGCTGAAGATGCACAACTACGAAGGTTTCTTCAAATAGGGGGATCTGTCGAAGTAAAAGCCCTGATCAAGCGACTGATCAGGGCTTTTTTTATTGCCCCTTCCGACGCCTGTGTACAAGATTTGTACAAACGACGACTATGCGTGCGCCGAACGTGCATAGAACGCTGACGCCGCTCCACTGTTGCCCCTGAACTTTGAAAAGAGGTATGATGCTCGGCATCGTGACCTTGGATAGGGGAGAAGAGAAGGGCATCGTTGTCTTTGATCGGCATCTGCCAAACAGCGAAGCGTGCAGCAATGGAGGAACCCGCCGCGTCTTGGCAGCGAGAGGGAGTGAGTGGGCATGACGCTAGGAAGCAGCCCGTTGTGGTTCGGGTTCGGCTCTTACCCAGCTGAATTTGACAATCTGGACGAACCTGATAACATAGTCTTCGACAGTTCCGGGGGCACCTCTCAACGATGTGCAAAAGCCCCGGACTATTTGTTTATGGACGGATTTCAACCCAAGGTGCCTTCCAAGCCGTTTCTTGGATACGGCGAGCTCATAGAGCATCTGGCAGATAAAGGCATCGAGATCGGCGACGAGAAGTCCGCGCACGCCGTGCTCTCCCGAGTCGGCTATTATCACTTGAATGCGTATCTTCCAGCGGTCAAAAGAACGATCGGTCCGCCTGTCTCGCTTGCATCGGTCTATAACGCCTACGTGTTCGACATGATGATCCAAGCTATCCTGTTTGAATACATATCCTATTTCGAGGTCGCTTTCAGAGCGCAGATGGCGCATGGCCTTGCGCGTCAGTACGGAGAATTCGCCCACCTTGTTCCGGATGCGTTCAAAAACGGAATGGAGCATAAAGACATGGTGCGGCGCTACCGTATTGAACGCGACCGCAAGAGACGGACGGGGGAATCGTTCGTCGTCCACAACATGGACAAGTACGGAGAGCTTCCGGTGTGGGCGGCCGTAGAGCTGATGCCTCTCGGAATGCTGTCCAAGGCTTTCAAGAACATGGCTGCAGGTGATGCCCGCGATACTGTCTGTGATTTCTTCGGCTTCGACTCCCGTGTGCTTTCGAGTTGGGCTCATTCTGTCTCGTTCGTTCGCAATGAGTGCGCTCACCAGGGCATCCTCTATGGTCGCGCCATTCCCAAACCGCCTATGCGCCAAGCTTCAATCGAAGGAATAGATAGCAGGTCGACATTCTGCCAGTTTGCTGTGTTGACAAGTCTTTTCAAGAAGAACATGAGGGACTTGAGCGTTCCCATGATATGCGCCTTGCGAAGGGCAATAGAGCTTCCACCGTTCCCGCTCGCGTGGCTGTTCGGCTTCGAGGACGGTCAGATCGGCGATGCGGAGCCGCCGTGGGTTCGCAAGCTGTGTGAATGCGCCGGGATAGACGGGGACATCACGCGCAGATACATGGAATCGGAAGTCGCAGCCGAGAACATGAGGAACAATTGGGCTACGGAAGGGTAGGGAAGGGATTCGCGACGGTTTGGCGGCGTTTCGCTTGCGATCGAGTCGTTGACGGGCTCTGCCTGTCTTTCTGTTGAAATGCGCGCGTACGGCGTAGGGCTTTGATACAATACGGCGCATCGATTGTATGTCGAAAGGATTGAACCATCATGAATATCGTGTTGTTAGGGGCGCCGGGTGCTGGTAAGGGTACGCAGGCGGCCAAGCTGGTTGAAGAGTTCGGCACGCCGCACATCTCCACGGGCGACATGCTGCGCGCTGCCGTAAAGGCCGGCACGCCGCTGGGGCAGAAGGCGAAGTCTTTCATGGACGCGGGCGACCTCGTGCCCGACGATGTCATCATCGGCCTGGTCACCGAGCGCCTGCAGGATCCGGACACCGAGAAGGGCTTCATCCTCGACGGCTTCCCGCGCACGTCCGCGCAGGCGGTCGCGCTTGACGCCGAGCTGTCCAAGCTGGGTCGTCCGCTGGACGCGGCGCTGCTCGTCGACGTTGACCCCGAGGTCATCGTCAAGCGCCTCACCTCGCGTCGCATGTGCCGCGACTGCAACTACATCGGCACCGCCGCCGACGAGACCTGCCCCAAGTGCGGTGGCGAGATGTACCAGCGCGACGACGACAACGAGGCCACGGTGCGCAACCGCCTCGACGTGTACGAGAAGTCCACGGCTCCGCTGATCGACTACTATCGCGGCTGCGACCTGCTCGTCTCCATCGACGGCGATCGCGATCCGAACGTGGTGTACGCCGACGTGAAGCAGGCGCTTGGTCTGTAAAGCGCGTCCGCGCGCTTTTTGCACGCAATCTTGAAGGCGGACGGGGCTTGAGCTGCCTCGCCCGCCTTTTTTCATCTATAATTCCATACCAATATGCCGACCGTACGCCAGAACATAGCCTATGCCTACAACGGCTTCATGAGCAGGCACCGCTTGGCGGCGGTTCACCTGATCAAGAGCGCGCTTGCCATCGTACTGATCTCGCTTCTGCTCGAGACGTTCCTGTTCAACATCAACTACTTCACGTCGGCGAACTACAACACCATCTCGCTGAACGACAAGCTCACCTTGCAGGAGACCGTTGACGACCAGTACAAGGTGACCGCGGTGAACCACGTGCTGGAGTTCTCGAACCTCAACACCGAGGTACACAACATCTGGCTGAACTTCGACTACCGGCAGCCTGCGCAGGATCTGAGGGTGAAGATCCAGTTCACTGACGACGCGCACCATACGTACTTCGACTCCACGGAGTACACGGTAGGCGTGCCACCGGTGGGGGTGTCCACGTTCAGCGATCAGAGCGAGTACATCAACCTCAACACGACGGGCCTCGTGAAGAACCTGCGTATCGAGATCGCGGGCGACGACGTGAGCTATCCCATCAAGCTGAGCGACATCGTCCTCAACGCGCATCACCCGTTCGACTTCAACACGACGCGCTTCTTCGTCTGCATGGGCCTGCTGGCGTTGGCGTTCGCGTTCCGTCCGGGCTCGGCCATCTACCGCATCGGCATCGTCAGCGAGCCGCGCAAGTCGAAGGCCGCCATCGTCGCAACGGTGGCTATCGAGGTGTGTCTGCTGGGCTCGTTCCTGTTCCTGGGATCGAATCTCGTGGGCGTGGCCACGCAAAGCTACAACAGCGGCTCGTGGGACGGCAAGAGCCTGGTCAACGTATTCGAGGTGGGCGGTGACAACGCGCAGCAGTACGCGGAATTGGCGAAGGCCATGGCTCACGGCCAGCTGTACCTGGAGGAGGAGCCGCCGCAGTGGCTGCAAGACTCCAACGACCCCTACGACAAGGGCGCGCGCGACGAGATGCAGAAGGAGACGGGAGAGCCCTATCTTTTCGACGTGGCGTATTATAACGGGCACTACTACGTGTACTTCGGCGTGGTGCCGGTCATATTGTTCTACCTGCCGTTCTACTTGCTGACGGGCGCGAATTTCCCCACGGCCATCGGCGTGCTGATCGCCGTCGTGGCGTTCGTGCTGGGATGCTCGGCGCTGTTGGACCGGTTCGCGCGCTACCACTTCAAACGGGTGAGCCTGGGGTTGTACCTGTTGCTGCAGATACCGCTGGTCATGTGCTGCGGCGTGCTGTACCTGCTGAAGTTCCCGACGTTCTACTCGCTGCCCATCGCGCTGGGCCTGGCGTTCTCGGTGTGGGGTCTGTACTTCTGGATGAAGGGGCGCGCTTCGGCGGGACCCGAGAAGTGGTACCTTGCGGGATCGCTGTGCATGGCGCTGGTCGCGGGATGCCGCCCGCAGCTGCTGGTGCTGTCGTTGGTGGCGTTTCCGTTGTTCTGGCGCGCGTACATCACCAAGCGCCGGCTGCTCACCCCGCGTGGCGCACGCGAGTTCGCCTGCCTCATCGCGCCCTACCTCGTGGTGGCGGCCGGCCTGATGGCGTACAACCATGCGCGCTTCGGCTCGTTCACGGACTTCGGGGCGAACTACAACCTCACGGTGAACGACATGACGAAGCGCGGGTGGAACATCGGGCGTTTGGCTCCGGCGCTGTTCGCGTACTTCCTGCAGCCGCCCAGCGCCACGGGCGTGTTCCCGTATTTGCAGCCGGCGCCGTTCGATACCACGTACATGGGGCAGACCATCAAGGAAGTCACCTTCGGCGGCATCTTCGCGTGCCTGCCGGTGCTGTGGGTGCTGCCGTTCGCGAAGCGCGTCCTGCAGCTGCGCATGAGCCAGCGCTCCACGCGCACCATCGCAGGCGTCATCGTCGTGCTGCTGCTGGGCGGCGTCATCGTGGCGCTGGCCGATGCGGAGATGGCCGGCATCCTGCAACGCTACTTCGCCGACTTCAGCTTCATGTTCCTGGCCGCGGTGGTGCTGCTCGTGTTCATCGTGAACGAGAACCTGCAGCCCGGTTCGACCGTGCAGAACCTGCTCATGAAGGTGCTGCTCGTGCTGGTGGCCGTGTCGGTGCTGTACAGCGCGCTTCTGTGCTTCGTGCCCGAGACGGGCTGGTACTCCGACGTGTATCCGTGGGCGTACCGCGACATCATCGAAACCGCGCAGTTCTGGACATAGATCCGTATCCGTATCTGTATCCGTATCCGCATCCGTTCGATCCGAGAGAAGAGAGGTTCCATGGAATTCATCATCGCCGAGAGCACCGAGGATATGAGCCGGCGCGCAGCCGACCGCATCGCATCGTTCGTCGAGGCCGATCCGTCGTGCGTGCTGGGGCTGGCCACGGGCACGACGCCCATCGGCTTGTACGCGTGCCTCGTTGACGATTGCGCGCAGGGCAAGATCAGCTTCGCCGACGTGACCACGTTCAACCTGGACGAGTATCGCGGCCTCGATCCCGAGCACGATCAGAGCTACCGCTACTTCATGAAGAAGCACCTGTTCGATCATGTGGACATCGATCAGGCACGCACGCATGTGCCCGAGGGCTCGAACCCCGATGCCGAGGCCGTGTGCGCAGTCTACGAACAGGCCATCGAAGAGGCGGGCGGCATCGATTTGCAGCTGCTCGGCCTCGGCCCGAACGGGCACATCGGCTTCAACGAGCCCGAGGACACGTTCCCGAAGGCCACGCACTGCGTGGATCTCACCGAGAGCACCATCCAGGCGAACAGCCGCCTGTTCGACCGCGTTGAAGACGTGCCGCGCCAGGCGTACACCATGGGCATCGGCACCATCATGGCCGCGCGCAGCGTGCTCGTGGTGGTGGAGGGTTCCCACAAGGCCGAGATCGTGAAGAAGGCGTTCTTCGGCCCGGTCACGCCCGAAGTGCCGGCGTCCATCCTGCAGTTCCATCCCGACGCCACCGTCATCGTCGATCCGGCAGCGGGTGCGCTGTGCAAGTAAGGGGCGGCTCGGTTCTGACGGGCGCGGGATTCGCGTCCGCCGACATCGTCATCAAAGGCGAGCGCTTCGCGGCTGTCGACCCGCAGGGCACTGCGGCGACGGCGGCTGACGGTCAGGTGCTCGACGCGTCGGGATGCTACGTCGTTCCGGGCCTCATCGACCTGCATTTCCATGGATGCGTGGGGCACGACTTCTGCGACGGCACCGAAGAGGCCATCGACGCCATCGCGCGGCACGAGGCCTCGTGCGGCGTGACGGCCATCTGCCCGGCCACGATGACCTATCCCGAAGACGTGCTGGCTCCCATCATGGATGCCGCGGCCTCCTACGAGGCGAAGCGCGACGGGGCGGCGCTCGTGGGCATCAACATGGAGGGTCCCTACATCTCGCCCGGCAACATCGGCGCGCAGAACCCTGCCTACCTCCATCTGCCCGACGAGGCGATGTTCCGTCGCTTGCAGGAACGTTCGGGCAATCTCATCAAATTGGTCGACGTGGCGCCCGAGGTGGACGGCGCGCTCGATTTCATCCGCTCGGTGTCGTCCGACGTGCGCGTGTCCATCGCGCATACGCAGGCCGACTACGATACCGCGTGCGCGGCCATCGAAGCCGGCGCTCGGCAGATGACGCACCTGTGCAACGCCATGCCGCCGCTGCACCACCGCAAGCCCGGCCCCATCGGCGCGGCGTTCGACCATTCAGAGGTGATGCCCGAGCTTATCGCCGACGGGGTGCATATCCATCCGTCCATGGTGCGTCTCCTGTTCGCCGCTTTCGGAGCCGATAGGGTCATCCTTATCAGCGACTCGATGATGGCGACGGGCCTCGACGACGGCGAGTACTCGCTGGGCGGCCAGGATGTCACCGTGCGGGGCAACGTCGCCACGCTGCGCAGCGGCACTATCGCGGGCTCGGCCACCGACCTCATGGCGTGTGTGCGCGTCGCCGTACGCGACATGGGCATCCCGCTGGATGCAGCCGTTCGGGCCGCCAGCGCCAATCCTGCCCGCGCGTTGGGGCTGGAAGGGGAGCGCGGCAGCATCGAGGTCGGCAAGATCGCCGACGCCGTGGTGCTCGATGAGAACCTCCGCGTGCGCCACGTGATCCTGCGAGGCGAGCTGCTGGGGTAGCTTTCTGCGTTCATCGCGCCGGGCGAGGGCTCGGCAGCGGGGCGAAGGGTTCCGTGCGGAGGCGACCGACGCTCTCGGCCGCTCTGTGCAGAGCCCTTCGCCCTTTGCCGTTTTTTCGGGGGGGGGGCGGCAGCCGGCGGCGCTACCGTTCGGTGACGCTTCATTCTCTTTGACGGCTTTCCGGTTTCTTCTTGGCATGCTCGTCCTATACTCTACTTTTTTCGTCGGATAAACGAGGAAGGGCGTTGCCTATGTCGATGGAGGTGCTGGTGCCCGTCGCAGGTATCTTGGCGGTGTTCGCTGCCATGCTCGTCTTGCTCAAGATCATGCGATCGAAGGGCCTAAGCTTCACGGCGAGGGTGTTCACCGCGCTCGGGCTGGGCGTCCTGCTAGGTTTGGGAATCCAGCTGTTGCTCGGCCGCGACGGGGATGCTGCCACGACGGCGCTCGACTGGATATCCATCGTGGGACAGGGTTATATCGGCTTGTTGAAGATGCTCGTCATGCCGCTCGTGTTCGTGGCCATCGTCGGGGCGTTCACGCGCGCGGAGGTCACCGAACACTTCGGGCGCATCGCCTTCGCGGTGTTGGCCGTGCTGCTGGGCACGGTGACCGTTGCGGCCGTGCTAGGCTGGGGTGCGACGGTTCTGACCGGGCTTGCGCATGCGGGCTTCCTCGATGCCGCGACCCCCGATGCCGCCGAGCTTTCGTCGCTCGCCTCCCAGCAGAGCGAGGCTGCCAGCCTTACGCTGCCGCAGGAAATCCTCTCGTTCATCCCGACGAACCCCTTCGCCGACCTCGCGGGCGCCCGATCCACCTCCACCATCGCGGTCGTCATCTTCTCGGCTATCCTCGGCGTTGCGTATCTCAGGTTGCGCGATAAAGACGTTGAGCAGGCAGACTTCTTCAAGAGCCTCATCGACAGCCTGTACGGCATCGTCATGCGGATAGTGGCCATGGTGCTAGGGCTCACCCCGTACGGTATCCTCGCGCTCATCGCGAAGGTGATGGCCGCGAGCGATTACCGCGCCATCCTCGGACTGGGAAAGTTCGTGCTCGTGTCTTACGGCGCGTTGCTGGCGGTGCTGTGCGTGCATTGTCTCATCTTGCTGGCGAACCGCGTGAATCCGGCGACCTACTTCAAGAAGGCGTTTCCCGTGCTCAGCTTCGCGTTCGTATCGCGTTCGAGCGCGGGCGCGCTGCCGCTCAACATCGAGACGCAGCATAAAGCCCTGGGCGTGGACAGCGCGTCGGCGAACCTCGCGGCAAGCTTCGGCATGTCTATCGGGCAGAACGGGTGCGCGGGCGTGTACCCGGCGATGCTGGCCACCATCGTGGCACCTACCGTAGGCATCGACGTGCTGTCTCCTACGTTCTTCGTGCCGCTCATCGCCGTGGTGGCCATCAGCTCGTTCGGTGTGGCAGGAGTGGGCGGGGGAGCGACGTTTGCCTCGCTCATCGTGTTGGGGACGATGGGGCTTCCTATCGAGGTGGTGGCCGTCCTCGCATCCGTGGAGCCGCTCATCGACATGGGTCGCACCGCCCTCAACGTCAGCGACTCCATGGTGGCGGGCATTACAGCCTCGCATGTTGCGGGCGGCCTCGACCGCTCGGTTCTGGACGATCCGGAGGCGCGTGTCACCGCCGAGGCGCACGTGAGCTGACGGGCATGAAAAAAGCCCTGGAGGGGGGGATGATCCCCTCCAGGGCTTCGCGCATCGGATTCGGCGCGTCCTAGCCGATGGCGTCGGCGAACCAGGAAGTGATGGACTGCGGGTGGGTGATGGCCGTCCCCACCACGATGGCGAAGGCTCCCGCCTCCATGGCCGCCTGCGCATCGGCGAGCGTGTGGATGCGACCCTCGCAGAACACGGGCACGTCGCCCGCTGCGGCGACGGCCTCGCGCAGGAACTCGAGGTCGGGGCCGGCGGTTTTCTCGCGGCCGCCGGGCACGTAGCCCGCCAGGGTGGTGGACACGATGTCCGCACCGGCTTCGAGCGCCCGTTGCACGTCGTCCATGCAGGAGCAGTCGGCCATGATCAGCGTTTCACCGCGCAAAGCCTCCACGGTCTCCTCGAAGGTGCGACCGTCGGGGCGGGGGCGTGCCGTGGCATCGATGGCCACCACGTCGGAGCCGGCGGCGATGCAGGCGCGCGCGTGGCGCAGCGTCGGCGTGATGTAGACGCCGTCGTGCCCCTCTTTCCAAAGGCCGATGACGGGGATTTCCACCTGGCCTTTGATGGCGGCGATGTCGGCAAGGCCTTGGCAGCGGATAGCGGCTGCGCCGCCGCGTTCGGCGGACAGGGCAACCTGCGCCATGGTTTCGGGGTGGCGCATCGGCTCGCCCACGTAGGCCTGGCAGCTGACGATGAGCTTGCCTTGCAGGGAGGAAATCAGGGGATCGGTCATGATCGTCCTTTCAGGGTATCGAGCAGGTATTCGGCGGCTCCGATGAGCGGGGCTCGGCTGCCGAGCGCGGCATCGACGATGGGCAGGCCGTGCATCACGGAAGGCGCCTGTCGCTCGAAGCCTTCTTGCAGGGCGGCTCTCCAGGCTTTTCCGGCGTTGCATACCGAGCCTGAGAGCACGACAAGTTCCGGATCCAGCAGATCCGTCCAGGTTGCGATGGCTTCGCCGAGCACCGCGCCCGCCTCCAGAATGATGCGGCGTGCCAGCTCCTCGCCGTCTGCGGCGCGCCTGGCTATCTCGTCTCCCGCAAGGCGTTCGCCTCCTGCTGCGACGTAACGGGCTTCGATTCCGCTGCCGGCCGCGATGGATTCAAGCTCGCTGGCGGTGCCGCAGGCGCGCGGCGTGCCCAGCGCATCGGGGCAGGGCGTTCGCCCCAGCTCGCCTGCGAACCCGTGCGCGCCTAGCAGCACGCGGCCGTTCGCCACGATGCCGCCGCCGAGCCCGGTGCCCGCTGCGATAACGAAGCAGGTTTGAGCGCCGCGGGCAGCGCCCCAACGAGCTTCGCCGAGCGCATGAGCCTTCACGTCGTTGAGCACGGCCACGGGAAGGCCGAGCGACGCGCTCAGACGCTCGGCTACGGGCTGACCGGTCCAGCCGGGCATGAGCTCGTTGGCGAACGCGATGCCGCCCGTGCGCACGTCCACGAGCCCGGCCGTCCCCACGCCGATGCCGACAACGTCGTCTTCGGCATCGGCTACCACGTCGGCCACGAGCGAGGCCAGGGTGTCCAGCACGGCGCTGCCGCCGCGCTGGGCTTCCGTGGGAACGCTGCGCAGGGCGTCCACCGTCGGCGCCGCATCGGCGGCGGAATAGCGCACGAGCGCACCCGCCATCTTCGTGCCGCCCACGTCGAAGGCGGCAATCGTGCATGGATGTTCGACGCTCATGCGGCGCTCACGCTACTTGCAAGCCGGAGCGCCGGGCGAGACGGGGCACGCATCCCAGTGCGCCTGGCGGATCGGCGCGTCGGCGTCCATGAGTCCCGCGCGCTTCAGCACGGCGACGATCTGCTCCACGTCCTCGCCTTCGAGCGCGCACACGGGCTCGCGCATCTGGTTCGTGTTGAACACGCTCATCTGCCACAGCGCCGTCTTGAACGCGCCCACGCCCGCGCCGAAGCCCACGGTGGCCTTCACCTCGCGCGTGACGTACATGAGGCGTGCGAGGTGATTCTGGATCTCGCGCACGCGCTCCCAGTCGCCGGCTTGCGCGGCGCGCCACTGCTCCACGTAGCTTGCCGGATCGATGTTCGCCAGACCCGGAACCGAGCCGTCGGCACCGCCCAGGTAGGCGCCGTCCACGACCACCTCGTGGCCGGTCAGCACTTGCAGCGGGTGGCCGGCGTCCTCGTTCTGCAGGCACAGCCAGCGGAACGACACGTCGTCGCCCGAAGAGTCCTTCACGCCCTGCAGCACGCCGTCCTCGCCGAGGCGCACGAGCATCGTGGGATCGAGCTTCGTGTGCACGCAAGCGGGCAGGTCGTAGGCAAACAGCGGCAGGTCGGTGTGCTCGCGGATGGCGCGGAAGTGGCGTTCCACCTCTTTGGGACCGCCGAGAGCGTAGAAGGGGGCGGTTGCCACGAGGGCGTCCACGCCGTAGCCCGTCGCGCGCTTGGCCTGGTCGACCACGCGCATGGTTTCCATGTCGATGATGCCCGTGAGCACCGGCACGCGGCCGTGCACCATGGCGATGGCCTCTTGCAGAACGTGGTAGCGCTGCGCGTCGGTGAGGAAGGCAACCTCGCCCGAGGATCCCAGGAAGAACAGACCGTCGACGCCCGCGTCGATCATGCGGTTGATGGAGCGCTCGAGCGCCTCGAGGTCGAGCTGGCGCTTCTCGGTCAGCGGAATGACGACGGGGGGAATGACGCCGCGAAACGGTGAATCAGTCATAGGAGCAAGCCTCTCTCTGTTCGTCGGTAAACGGTAAAAGGGTAAACTCCCTCAGCGTAAGCGTCAACGCAAGAGGGCAGGTCGCCACATAAAAAGCGCCCCCGGTTCAACCGAGGGCGCAGGGGGGATCTTGTTGTTAGACGATTTCGATCAGGCAATGGGAGCGATTGGTGTAAAGGCTGTATAGTCCTGCCGGGACATCGGACAAATTGCAAATGAAGTAACCTTCTTTTGTTTTCTCGCAAGGCGCGCTGATGCTGGAATCGTATCGTGGAGCCCTTTCATTTATTCTCGTTTTTTCTTGCACAATACAATAGGGAGTGTCTATTTCGATTGATTTCTCGACCCACTTAGTTCCTTCGTAGTATCCGACCGTGTAGCTGTTCTTTTCAGAGGTTGTCCAAATGCCGTCAAGATGGTGTCCGTTTGAACCGAGGCTTCCGCCGTCGATGTACATGTCGTACTTGACGATGCCATGCTCTGCGGGTGTAGACGCATGTCCATCGATTTCCTCGAATTTTCCATCCTGCAGGCCGAAGCCCGGCCAATAACCCATGTTCAACACGGGGAACATCTGGAGTGAGTCTAGGCCTTCTGTCGTAAGCAGGCGGTACCCTTCGCTCCGATTGATTTGTTATACGGTGTGTTCACCTCCTCTTTCTCCGGAATACATTGCTACTGTCGAGTCTGTGACGTCCTCTCCGTCTGCATCCGTCCATTTGCTAGCGCGTTCTTGGAAGGAGTAATCGCCTTGGAGAGCTGTGCACACGCCGTTGTGCTCGATAAATAGCATGTCCTTCGTTGTGCTTACCTCGTCGAGGGTGTATGTGGCATCGTTCGAGTCGCTTTTCTCGTCGATGTCGGCAGACAGACTCTCGTTCTGATCCGCGTATTCTCCGGATGGGGAAGGTTCGGGGTTGCTCGGTTGGCTTTCGTTTGCACCCGGTGCGCATCCGTACATATTGCAAATGATTACCAGTGCGGCTGCTGCCGCTACGTTCCCCTTGGCTGCCATGTCTCCTCCTCGAAATGCATGCTCTTATTGAGTGTTGGATTATGACCCAACATAGAGGAAATATTATCACATAGGCTGCACCTATGGAAGAAAGCCCGATCAAATGCCAAATGGAGAAAAACAGGGTAGAGCTGGGTGCAGCTATAAAAAAGCTGCGCGTCGGTCAGGGGCTTTCTGTGCGAAAATTCGCGCTCATGGTTGAAATGGATTACTCGCATATCAGCGCAATCGAAAATGGCCGCGCGAATGCCACGGTTGATTCTTTATATAAGATCGCAAATGGGTTGGGTGTTTCGATCAGGGATCTCTTCTAGCTTCTCTCAAAAGGATTCGTGCAAACGAAGAGCCGCCGGACTGCTGCCCGACGGCTCTTCTAGTCAGTTTATTGAGCGAGCGTGCTTACTTGCCCAATTCGGGATGCAGAAGCGACGGAGCCGCTCCCAGAAGCAGCTTGGTGTAGGCGTCTTTCGGGTGCTCGAACACGTCCTTCGCCGCGCCGCGCTCCACGGCCTCTCCGGCGTTCATCACGATGATCTGGTCGGAGATGTAGCGCACCGTCTGGATGTCGTGGCTGATGAACACCATGGACAGGCCCAAGTCGCGCTTGAGGTCCATGAGCAGGTTCAAAATCTGCGCGCGCACCGACACGTCGAGGGCGCTGGTGGGCTCGTCGGCGATGATGGCGTCGGGCTCAAGCGACAGGGCGCGCGCGATGGCCACGCGCTGGCGCTGGCCGCCGGACAGCTGGCCCGGCAGGGCATCCAGCACGGAGTTCGGCAGGCCCACCATCTCGATGAGGTCGAGCACGCGGCGCTCGCGGGACGTCTTGTCGCCCACCTTGTGCACCACGAGCGGATCCATCAGCTGGTCGTGCACGCTCATGCGCGCGTTCAGCGCCGTGGCCGGATCCTGGAACACCACCGAGATCACGCGGCCGATGAGACGGCGCTGCGCAGCCGAGCGCTTCGTCACGTCCTCGCCCTTGAAGAACACCTTGCCCGACGTGGGCTGTTGCAAACCGCACATCACGTTGGCCGTGGTGGACTTGCCGCAGCCGGATTCGCCCACGATGCCCAAGGTTTCGCCGGGCATGAGCTTGAGGGTGAGGCCGCGCACGGCCTGCACCTTGTTCGGATGCAGGATGGAGCCCGTGCGCGTTTTGAACGTCACTCGGATGTCGTCGAGGAAGATGATGGGGGTGGGTTCGCCCGCTCCCGTTGCGGGCTGGACGCCCGCGTTCACGCGTTCCTGCTCGCTCATATGATGGCACCTCCTGGGACGTACGGTTTGATGCCGAGGCGCTTGAGCTCGCTGTCGGGCAGCTCGGCGTAGTAGTGGTCGGAGTCGGACACGCGCTTGAGCACGGGGCGCAGCTGGGACACCTTGTCAGGATGGCTGGAGCGCGGCGTGAAGCGGTCGCCCTCGGGGAAGTCCTTCGGGCTGGGGACGCTGCCGGGCACCTGGTGCAGGCGCGTTCCGCCGGCTTCGATGGACAGCACCGAACCCAAGAGACCGCGGGTGTATTCGTGCACGGGATGGCACAGGATGTCGGATACCGGACCCTGTTCGACCACCTGGCCGGCGTACATGACCGTGATGGAGTTGGCCACCTCGGCGACGAGCGCCAGGTCGTGGCTCACGAACACCATCGCGAAGCCCAGCTCCTTCTGCAGCTTGTTCAACAGGTCGATGACCTGCTTCTGCACGGTCACGTCGAGAGCCGTAGTGGGCTCGTCGGCGATGATGAGCTTCGGGTCGCGCGTCAGCGCCATGGCGATGAGCACGCGCTGGCGCTGGCCGCCGGACAGTTCGTGGGGGTAGGAGTCAAGCGTGCGCTTCGGATCGAGTCCCACCAGCTCCAGCAGCTCCTCGGCCGTGCGGGTTCCTCCGCGCTTCGTGAGCTGCTTCATCTGGGCTTTGATCAGCATGGACGGGTTCAACGAAGAGAGCGCGTCCTGATAGATCATGGCGATTTCGCGACCGCGCAAGGCGTTCATCTGCTTCTGATCCATGTTCAGCAGGTTCTGGCCGTCGTAGAGGATCTCGCCGGACACCTTAGCCTTCGGATCCAGCAGCCCCATGATGGTAAGGGAGGTGATGGACTTGCCGCAGCCGGACTCGCCCACAAGACCCATGGTCTGGCGCGGGCGCACCACGAAGCTCACGTGGTCGACCACGTTCACGTCGCCGTGGCGCGGGAACTTGATGCACAGATCCTTCACTTCCAGAATAGGCGGCACGTCGGTGCGCGCCTCGAAGCGGTCGGTGCGCGTCTTCTCAATCGCCTGAAGCTCGCTGAGGCGCTGTTCGAGCATCTCCGCCTGGGCGGCGTATGCCAGCGTGGGGTCGGCCACGAGCTTGTCGGCCTCGCGGTTCGCGCGGACGGCGGCGTCATCGGCCTTGACCGGGGCCTTGGGCGCGGCGGCCATGGCATCGGTGATGCCCTCGGACAGGATGTTCAGGCACAGCACGGTGATCATGATGGCCAGACCCGGGAACAGCGCCTGCCACCAACGACCGGCAAGCACGCCGCCGCGGGCGTCGGACAGGATGTTGCCCCACGTGGGCGTGGGCTCGGGAATGCCGGCCGAGATGAACGACAGCGACGCTTCGAACACGATGGCGTCGGCCACCAGCACGATGGTGAACACCATGACCGGGGCGATGCAGTTGCGGATGACGTGCTTCACGAGGATCCAGGGGGCGCGGGCACCGGAAACGACGACGGCGCGCACGTAATCCTGATTGTACTCGCTCACCACGTTGGCGCGCACGATGCGGGCGATCTGCGGGATGTACAAAAAGCCGATCGCGAAGATGAGCGAGGGCACCGAGTTGCCGAACACGAGTACGAACGTGGCGGCCAGCGCGATACCGGGGAAGGACATGATGACGTCCAGGATGCGCATGATGACCTCGGACACCCATTTGCGCGCCACGGCGGCGACGGCGCCGATGATGGAGCCGCACACGAGGGCGAAGGCGGTGGCGCCCAGGCCGATGATCAGCGAGTAGCGCGCGCCGTACATCATACGCGACAGCACGTCGCGGCCCTTGTCGTCGGTGCCGAACAGGAACTGGGCATCGGGGGCTTGGCGTGCCGTGAAGATCTCAAGCGGGTTGTGCGGCGCCAGGATGTTGGCGAACACGGCGATCATGACGATCAGGATGAGCACGACGAGCGAGATGCGCGATCCGATGCTCATGGCCTTCCACCGGCGGAAATGCACCTTGCCGGGATTGGCTTCCATCTTATCAGTGAGGTTTCCTCGAAGTTTGACCATGTTGCTACACCGTCCTGATTCGCGGATCGATCAGGATATAAAGCATATCCACGATGATGTTGATGATGATGAAGGTGATGGCCACGCACAGCACGACGCCCTGCACGAGCATCGTGTAGCTGGACTGGATGCCTGAGAGGATGGCCATGCCCATGCCCGGGAGGTTGAAGATGACCTCGATGACCACGGCGCCGCCGATGAGGTAGCCGATGCGCAGGCCGAGCACCGTCACGGGCGTGATCAGCGCGTTGCGCAGCACGTTGCGGGCCACCACGACGCGCTTCGGGATGCCGGCGCCCAGCGCGGTGCGCACGTAGTCCTTGTCCAACTCTTCCACCATGGACGTGCGGATGACGCGCGTCAGCTGGCCGGCCACGGGAACGCCCAGCGCGATGGCAGGCATGGCCATGCGGGCCAGCCAACCGCCCGGATCGGCCGTCAGCGAGGGCAGCGGGCCGGAGGCGGGCAGCACGTGCAGCATCGAGGAGAACAGCAAAATCATGAGCACCGCCAGCCAGAACGACGGCGTGGCGATGCAGGCGATGGAGAACACGCGGATGATCTGGTCGGGCCATCGATCCCGATACAAGGCCGAGATCACGCCGAGGATCACTGCGATGACCACGCCGATGATGAGGCCGAAGAACGTCAACTGCAACGTGACGGGCAGAGCTTCGCCGATGCGATCGGCCACCGAGGCGTTGTTCGCGCCGTAGGTGCCGAGGTCGCCTTGTACGAGGCCGACGATGAAGTTACCGTATTGCACGAGGATGGGATCGTTCAATCCGTGCTCCTCGCGATACTGCTCGGCTTGGGCTTCAGTGGCGTTCTCGCCAAGGACCGAATACGCTTGGTCGATAGGAGAGAGTGCCATGATGAAGAAGACGAGGATGGTGACACCGAAGATCATGATCGGCAACGCTATGAGGCGTCGTCCGATTAATCGTAGCAGGTTGCTCACCGTATCCCCCTTTCGCTTCGTGGGCTCGAAAGCCCGCTTGCACTGACAAACTGCTGCCTGCATCGCGCGCGCAGGCGCGGTAAGGCGTAGACAACCAATGGTATTTTATATGATTCGCACTGATTATGCGGAGAAATAAGAACGATCTTGCTTCGTGTCCGACGCCGTCGGTACGACCTCGCCGCTCGAGTTAGGACGGATTCCGTTCGCATACGAGAAACCAGCTGCTCCCGGTTCCGCGGGCATGCTCGCATCCGACGCATGCCTCGCCGGGACATAGCTCCCCGGAGCGAAACGTTTCGTCGAACAGGTCGGCGGGCAGCAGTCGTTCATCGGGTTCGGCACCTTCGATGCACGACGCGATCAAAGCGGACAGCTGGCGCATTCCCCGTGCGGTGGGGTGGGTGCCGTCGACGGCCTCGTAGTCTATGCCGAACGCCTCGAGGTCGGCCACGTTGCAGCCGTGCTCTCGCGCAGCAACGCGAATGGCGTCGTTGTAGCTCTTGAACGGTGCGCCGCGCAAGTTCCATGCGAACGTGGGGCTCGGGCATCCGGCCACGCGTCCGGGGCAGAGCGTGCAGCACCATACCTCGGCTTGCGGGTAGGCTGCGCGCATCCGTTCCAGCAGCAGCCCGTAGGCGGCGCGGAAGCGGTCGATCGCGCCGGGCGCGGCGGCTGCCGGGGCGTGCGGTTCGATGGCGTCAAGATCGAGCGCGACGGGCACGGCGTTGCCGCGGCCGGCGGCTTGCGCCGTCGCGCCGCCCCAGCCGTAATCGTTGATGCCCATGAACACGATGACGACATCGGGCTGCACGCCGTCTTCGGCCAGCGCGTCGATGCGTTCTTGGCTGTTTCCGGCAGGGAAGCCGGCGCCTTCCACGAGGCTTCCGGAGAACGAGCTGTTCGCCAGCAGCCGTCCGCCGAGGCGTTCGATAACTTGGGACCACCAGGTGTCGGCGCTCGACGTCACGCCGGTCTGCTCGCAGCGTTCGCCCTGGTAGTACACGGTGAATCCGTCGGGGTTGCATCCATCGAACGTGCTGATGGAATCGCCGAGAATGGAAAAGGATCTCATAGGGCCTCTTTCTCAAAAGCAAGGGCTCGCTCCTTGCGGAGCGAGCCCTGGGGTTGCCTTGCTCTACGGGTTCACAGCGCGCGCTTACGCCTTCACGCTCGCACCGAGGAACACGAGGCCCGTCGTGGCGATGGGCTCGAAGCCGGTGATCTGCGTCTCCTGGTAGCCCGTGGCCAGCTCGCGGTGGAACAGCGGGTACAGCGGAACTTCCTCGGCCAGAAGGTCGAAGCACTTGTTCCACAGCTCCTGCTGCTCGTTGCCGGTGGCCTCGCGAGCCTGCTGCATGAGGGTCTGCAGCTCGTCGAACTTGCCGTCGCCGGCCTTCTTCCAGCAGCTGCGGCCCTGGGTCCACACGTTGTCGCCGTACCACCAGGACATCAGCAGGTCGGGGTCGTTGCCGAAGCAGGTCGGGTCGCCCGGGGTCAGCATGACGTCGTAGGGCAGCACGTCGGCCGACTCGGCCAGAGACGCCCAGTCGATCTTCGTCTCGTTGATGGTGCAGTTCACGCCGATGGCATCGAGGTCGTTCTTGATGCCGGCGGCCAGGTTCTTCACCCAGTTGTTGTTCGTCATCAGCTCGAAGCTCAGGTCGGTGACGCCGGCCTCGGAAAGCAGGCTCTTGGCCTTCTCGGGGTCGTAGGTGTACACCGTGGAAGCCTTGTGGTAGTTCTCGTGGCTCTCGGGCAGGAAGCTCGTCACCTTCGCGGCATGGCCGGCCATGGCGTTGGAGATCAGCTTGTCCACGTCCACGGCATAGTAGAACGCCTGGCGGACGCGCTTATCGTCGAACGGCTTCTTGAGCGTGTTGAACATGAAGAACGGCTGGTTGAAGCCCTGGATGTAGTCGACGGACGCGCCGGCGGCCATGAGCTGTTCGGCGTTGGCGTCGGGCACGTTCTCCATAACCTGGACCGTGGCCTCCTGCAGCGCGGTGGTGCGGGAGGTGTCGTCGAGCAGGATGTCCCAGTGCATCTTGTCGGCCGTAGCGGCGTACTTGCCGTTGTAGTTCGTGTTCGGCACGAACTCGATGGAGCCGCCGTCGTCGCCGTTGATGGTGTCGTACACCCACGGGCCGGAACCGATCGGCTTCGTCTTCAGATCATCCTCGGTCAGCGAGGCGGGGAACACCTTGACCACGCTCAGACGGCCCTTCAGCAGGCTGTCGAAGGGGTACTTCAGCGTGAAGGAGACGGTCTTGTCGTCCTTCGCAGACACCGTGTCGATGAATTCGAGGAAGGCGCCGTAGGTGGCGTCGGCCATGTTCTTCTCGAACGCGTTCACCACGTCGGCGGTGGTGACGTCCGTGCCGTCGGAGAACTTGGCACCGTCGCGCAGGGCAACCTCGTACTCGGTGTCGGAGACCTTCGTGGGCTCGCCGGCGGCAAGCGCGTTATAGGTCTTGTAGGTGTGCAGATCGAGGTCGTACAGGCCCTCGAACACATGCCACGTGGCGGCCAGCATCAGCGCGGAGCTGTTGCCGATCGGGTTGACGTTCGTGCTCGTGTAGGCCATGGCGCCGGTCAGCGTGCCGCCCTGGGCCGCTGCGCCGGCGTCGGTGCCGGCATCGGTCGACGGGGTGTCCGTCGTTTCGCCGCCGCCACCGCAGCCGGCCAGAGTCAGGCCTGCTGCAGCCGCCGCGACGGCGCTGCCCGCCAAGAACGTGCGGCGAGACAAAGTTGCTTTCAAAGGCTGTTCCATTGGTTTCCCTCCATTTCGGTATCGGGGCAGGAGGCCCCGAACGTACGTGCGTGCTTGCGCACGCGCACAACAGCAGTGCCCATTATCCGGGAAAACCCCCAGAAAATAAAGAACTTGTAAGATCAATGTTCTTATATTTGTTCAAATACGAGAATAATTCACCAGGGGAAATACGTGGTATCATGCGCCGCATGATACGAAAGAGCGATAAAAGTAACAGTTGGCTAACGGCGTTCCTCAGCCGCGAAAATCGACCGTTTCCCGCACTGGTTGTCCGTCTCTCGCGTCCAGCGTTGCCCGCGCCCGCCAAGTTGCTGGCGCCGCCCGCTTCGAACGAGGCCGTGCGCAAGTCCATGAAGGGTAACAAGCGCAGCAACACGAAGCCCGAGCTTCTGGTGCGCGAGCGCCTGCGCGCGGCTGGCCTGACGGGGTATCGGCTGCAGTGGAAGGTGCCGGGGCACCCGGACGTAGCGTGGCCGGGCAAGAAGGTGGCGCTGTTCGTCAACGGGTGCTTCTGGCACAGGTGCCCGCACTGCAAGCCCAGCATGCCGAAGAGCAACGTGGAGTACTGGGTGGTGAAGTTCGAGCGTAACGTCGAGCGCGACGAGCGCAGCCGCGCCGCGTTGGAGGAGCTAGGCTGGACCGTCCACGTGATCTGGGAATGCCAGCTCAAGAAGAAGACGATCGACGACACGTTCGCCGCGCTGCTCCCCGCTCTCGCCGAGGAGCTAGGAAAAGAACTCAAGGGCATCTAGCGAGAAGGCTGGCGCACGGTGGTCTGGCGCTCGAACGGTCCTGCTCGCGCAAACAGCTCGCTGGGCCGTTCGGCTCGTGCGGAACCGCGCCCAGACCGCCGCGCGCAAACCTTCCGCCGCCTACCGACGGGGGCGACCGCGGCGTGCCGCCCATCGTATTCGTCGCACCGCAACGCGATTTCGGGCTGGTATCATGAATGCCGTGTATTCTGTCAGGCGAAGCAAGCTGAGCAAGAGCAGAAGGTCGGGGCCCCGATGCGCCTTTGTCGGGTGAGCATCCCCTTCGAAGGAGAGGAATATGACGAGAGAATTCAAATCTATGGACGGCAACAACGCCGCCGCGTACGTCTCCTATGCGTTTACCGAGGTGGCGGGCATTTACCCGATCACTCCGTCGAGCCCCATGGCCGACCTGGTGGACCAGTGGTCCGCTGCCGGCAAGAAGAACATCTTCGGCACCACAGTGAAGGTGTGCGAGATGCAGTCCGAGGGCGGCGCCGCCGGCGCGGTGCACGGCTCGCTGGCCGCAGGCGCGCTGACCACCACCTACACGGCTTCCCAGGGTCTGCTCCTCATGATCCCCAACATGTACAAGATGGCCGCCGAGCAGCTGCCGTGCGTGTTCCACGTCAGCGCGCGCACGCTGGCCACCCAGGCGCTTTCCATCTTCGGCGACCATTCCGACGTCATGGCGTGCCGCCAGACGGGCTTCGCCATGCTGGCCGAGACGAACGTGCAGGAGGTCATGGACCTGTCGGCCGTGGCGCACCTGTCCGCCATCAAGGGCCGCATTCCTTTCATCAACTTCTTCGACGGCTTCCGCACCTCCCACGAAGTGCAGAAGATCGCCGTGTGGGACTACGAGGATCTCGCCGACATGTGCGACATGGAGGCTGTGAGCGAATTCCGCGAGCATGCGCTGAACCCCGAGCGTCCGGCCATGCGCGGCAGCCATGAGAACGGCGACATCTTCTTCCAGCATCGCGAGGCGTGCAACGGCGTGTACGATGCGCTGCCCGCCATCGTCGAGGACTACATGCACCAGGTGAACGCCAAGCTGGGTACGAACTACGAGCTGTTCAACTACTATGGCGCGCCCGACGCCGACCGCGTGATCGTGGCCATGGGCTCGTTCTGCGACGTGGTCGAGGAGGTCGTGGACTATCTGAACGCCCAGGGCCAGAAGGTGGGCCTCGTGAAGGTGCGCCTGTATCGCCCGTTCGTGAGCGAGAAGTTCATGGCCGCGCTGCCCGCGACGGTGCAGAAGATCGCGGTCATGGACCGCACGAAGGAGCCGGGCGCGCTCGGCGAGCCCTTGTATATGGACGTCATCAACGCGCTCGCGCACGAGGGCCGCGCCGATCTCACGGTGGTAGGCGGCCGCTACGGCCTGGCGTCGAAGGACACCCCTCCGTCTTCGGTGTTCGCCATCTACCAGGAGCTGGAGAAGGACGCGCCGGCGCGCGAGTTCACCGTGGGCATCGTCGACGACGTGACGAACCTGTCGCTTCCCGAGGATCCGAACAGCCCGAACACCGCAGCCGAGGGCACCATCGAGTGCAAGTTCTGGGGCCTCGGCGGCGACGGCACGGTGGGCGCGAACAAGAACTCCATCAAGATCATCGGCGACCACACCGACAAGTACGTGCAGGCATACTTCCAGTACGACTCGAAGAAGACCGGCGGCGTGACCATCAGCCACCTGCGCTTCGGCGACTCGCCTATCCGCAGCACCTACTATGTGAACAAGGCCGACTTCGTGGCTTGCCACAACCCCTCCTACGTCACCAAGGGCTTCCGCATGGTGAACGACGTGAAGCCGGGCGGTGCGTTCATGATCAACTGCCAGTGGACGCCCGAGGAGCTTGAGCACCACCTGAACGCCGAGGCGAAGCGCTACATCGCCAACAACGACATCAAGCTGTACACCATCAACGCCATCGACCTCGCCGCTGAGATCGGCATGGGCAAGCGTACGAACACCATCCTGCAGTCGGCGTTCTTCACGCTGGCCAACGTGATCCCGCAGGACGAGGCGCTGCAGTACATGAAGGACGCCGCCACGAAGTCCTATATGAAGAAGGGTCAGGACGTCGTCGACATGAACCATCGCGCCATCGACGCGGGCGCCACGGCGTTCGTGCAGGTGGAGGTGCCTGCAAGCTGGGCGAACGCTGTGGACGAGAACGAGGCTCCGACGCTCGAGGGTCGTGCCGAAGTGGTGAAGATGGTGCGCGAGATCATGGAGCCGGTCGGCCGTATGGACGGCGACCGTCTGCCGGTGTCGGCGTTCGTCGACCACGCCGACGGCCAGTTCGAGCAGGGCGCGGCCGCCTACGAGAAGCGCGGCGTGGCTGTGAGCGTGCCCGCGTGGGATGCCGCCACGTGCATCCAGTGCAACCAGTGCGCTTTCGCGTGCCCGCATGCCACCATCCGCCCGTTCGCCCTCACCGAGGAAGAGGCTGCTGCGGCTCCCGCCGCTACCGTCATGGTGCCTGCGAAGGGCAAGGCCGCTGCCGGCCTGCAGTACACGCTGGCCATCTCGCCGCTCGACTGCATGGGCTGCGGCGTGTGCGTGAACGTGTGCCCGTCTGACTCGCTGGCAATGGTATCCACGGAAAGCCAGCTGGCGCAGCAGGACGTGTTCGACTACTGCGTGGACAACGTGTCCGACAAGCCCGCGCTCGAGGATGCCACGGTCAAGGGCAGCCAGTTCAAGCAGCCGCTGCTGGAGTTCTCCGGCGCCTGCGCCGGTTGCGCCGAGACGGCGTACGCCAAGCTGGTCACCCAGCTGTTCGGCGATCGCATGTACGTCGCGAACGCCACGGGTTGCTCGTCCATCTGGGGCGGTCCGGCCGCTACGTCGCCGTATACGGTGAACGCCGAGGGTCGCGGGCCTGCGTGGTCGAACTCCCTGTTCGAGGACAACGCCGAGCACGGCCTGGGCATGTTGCTGGGTCACGAGGCGGTGCGTGACCGCCTGGTCGGCAAGTTGGAAGCCATGGCAGCTAACGACAAGACGCCGGCTGAGACCAAGGATCTTATCGCGGCGTACCTCGACACCATGGCCGATGGCGAGGCGAACGCCAAGGCCGTCGAGGCGCTCGTTCCCGCGCTCGAGGCTGCTGCCGAGAACGGTTGCCCGGAGGCGCCCGAGATCCTGCAGAACAAAGAGTACCTGAACAAGAAGTCCGTCTGGATCTTCGGCGGCGACGGCTGGGCCTACGACATCGGTTACGGCGGCCTCGACCACGTGCTGGCATCCGGCGAGGACGTGAACGTGTTCGTGTTCGACACCGAGGTGTACTCCAACACCGGCGGTCAGGCTTCGAAGGCAACCAACATCGGCCAGGTCGCCCAGTTCGCGGCCGCGGGCAAGGATGTCAAGAAGAAGAGCCTCACCGAGATCGCGATGGCGTACGGCTACGTGTACGTGGCGCAGGTTGCCATGGGCGCCAAGCCGGCCCAGACCATCAAGGCCATCGCCGAGGCCGAGGCCTATCCCGGACCGTCGCTGATCATCGGCTACTCGCCGTGCGAGATGCACTCCATCAAGGGCGGCATGGCGAACTGCCAGGACGAGATGAAGAAGGCCGTCGACTGCGGCTACTGGAACCTGTTCCGCTTCAACCCGGCCGCCGAGCCCGGCAAGAAGTTCACGCTGGACTCCAAGGAGCCTGCGGGCGGCTACCAGGAGTTCCTCATGAACGAAGCGCGTTATAGCCGTCTGACCCGCGAGTTCCCTGAGCGCGCCAGCGAGCTGTTCGAGCGCAACGAGAAGGCGGCCATGGACCGCTACGAGCACCTGCTCAAGCTCAAGGACGTCTACGCCGAAGCGTAAGCCGTTTTCAAGGAACACGATGAACGAAAGCCCCCGACGCGAACGAGCGTCGGGGGCTTTTTGCGTCCGAGAGTTGTTCTTCGTTGATGTTGTACGAAAATGGTTGTACAATTGAGCACACGAAAGGAGTCGGCATGGACGATTCTATGGTTACGGCACGCATGCTGGATGAAAAGAAGCGCAAAGGCGCTCGCATCCTTGCGCGAGAGGGTCTCAGCGCTTCTCAAGCGATCAACCTCATGTACGACAAAATGATCGAGGAGGGGGAGGCGGGTTTCCTTCGAGCCGATTCGAGCCGTATCGGCGATGAGGCGAAGTGGGCCGCTGCTTCTCGCTTCGTCGATTCTCTATCCTCGAAGCGCGCTTCTCGTTTCGACGATATGACTAAGGCAGAGGTGAGGATGGAGCGCCTGCGTTCGAGGGGCATGATGTGATATGGCTCGCATGAAGCTCCTGTTGGACACCAATGTCGTTATCGATTATCTGCATGAGCGCGAGCCATATTACGAAAAGGCGCGCTTGCTCATGACGGCGGGCCGTGTGGGGGAATTCAGTCTCTGGATCACCTCGTCGCAGGTGACCGATCTTATCTACATCCTCTCGGAGGGCGGGAAGCGCTCGCTGTTGTCGCATGTGCTTGAGCAGCTGCGAGGGATGCGGACGTTCGTGAACGTGCATGCCGTCAGCGATCGGGAGGTCGATCGGATGCTGGCAGCCTCGTGGAAGGATCCGGAAGATTCGCTTATCTTTGAATCGGCATTGGAGATGCGCGCCGATGCAATCGTCACGCGCAATCAGAAAGATTTCGAGTCATCGGTGATCAAAGTGGTGGACTGCGACGAATTCTTCGTCTGGATGCGCAAGGACTTCGGATTGGACTACGAAGAGGTGGTCATCTAGCGAGATGCGTGATCGGACGCATATGAGTGAAACGTGGTCGGCTTCCCCTTCGGGGTGAAGCCAATTGCGATTCGTGCCCAGTGCGTCTATCCGCACCGCGATGCGCAGAGCTTCGGGCCGTCGTGCGAACGGGCGGGTATCAGCCGCCCGTTGCGCAAGACGGGCGGGCGCTCATGCGCTACCATGGGGGCACCCGATTTCAGAAGGAGCCGACGCACGCCATGGACGAAGCACGCGAGCCCACCCCTCATGCCCTGACGCGATTCTCCGACGAGGTGCGCGGCTGGTTCCTCGATGCCTTTCCCGAGCCCACGCCGTTGCAGGAGCGTGCCTGGGACGTTATCGAGGGCGGCGAGAACGCGCTGGTCATCGCACCCACCGGCTCGGGCAAGACGCTTGCTGCGTTCCTGTTCGCCATCGACGAGCTTATGCGCGAGAAGGCGGCGACGGCGGATTTGCCGAAGAAGGAGCGTCCCGGCAAGGGCGTGCGCGTGCTGTACATCTCGCCGCTGAAGGCGCTCGGGGCGGACGTGGAGCGCAACTTGCAGGCGCCGCTCGCCGGCATCGCGGCGCGCATGGCGGCCGCAGGCGGCGCGATGCCCGAAGTGCGCACGGGCATGCGCACGGGCGACACCACGCCCGATCAGCGCCGTAGCCTGCAGCGCAACCCGCCCGACATCCTCATCACCACGCCCGAGTCGCTGTACCTCATGCTCACGTCGCAGGCGCGCGAGACGCTGCGCACCGTGGAAACCGTCATCGTCGACGAAGTGCACGCGTTGGCGGGAAGCAAGCGCGGCGCGCACCTGGCTTTGAGCCTCGAGCGCCTCGACGACCTGCTGGACGAGCCGGCGCAGCGCATCGGGCTGTCGGCCACCGTGCGTCCGCGCGACGAGATCGCGCGCTTCCTGGGCGGGCCCCATCCCGTGCGCGTCGTCGCCTCCGAGGGGCGGCCCGACATGGACGTGCGCGTGCGCGTGCCCGTGCGCGACATGACCGCCGTGCCGACGTTCGGGGGAAGCGACCTGACGGGGGGCGGCGCGGGAAAGCGCGGGGGAGGGCCGCGCCGCGCGCCTGCGGAGGAAGCGTGGAAGTCCGACCGCGCCCTGCGCGCCGCCATGGCGAAGTCCTCGCTCCCGGCGAGCACGACGAGTCCCGACAGCCGTCTCGGCTCGTCTTCCATCTGGCCCTACATCGAAGCCTCCATCCTCGACGAGGTGCTGGCGCACCGCACCACCATCGTGTTCGTGAACTCGCGCGGGCTGTGCGAGAAGCTGACGGCGCGCCTGAACGACCTGTACGCGAAGCGCATGGGCATCGCGCGCGGCGTCGATGCGGACGCCCCGGCGGCGCCCATCCGCTCGGATCTGGGCTCTACGGCGGACATGTCCACGGGCGCGCCGGCCGTCATCGCGAAGGCGCACCACGGATCGGTGTCGAAGGAGAAGCGCCTGCAGGTGGAGCGCGAGCTGAAAGCGGGCGAGCTGCCGTGCGTGGTGGCCACCTCGTCGCTGGAACTGGGCATCGACATGGGATCCATCGATCTCGTGCTGCAGGTGGCGGCCCCGCCGTCGGTGGCCAGCGCCCTGCAGCGCATCGGGCGCGCGAACCACCAGGTGGGCGGCCGCTCGACGGGGTCCATCTTCCCGCGCACCCGCACCGAGATCATCGACGCGGCCGTGGCGGCCGAAGGCATGTACGAGGGTCGCATCGAGCAGACGGCGCTCGTGAAGAACGCGCTGGACGTGCTGGCCCAGCAGACGGTTGCGGCGGTGGCCATGGACGAGCTGGCGGCGGACGACTGGTTCGACACCGTGCGGCGCGCGGCCCCGTATTCCGAGCTTCCGCGACGGGCCTTCGATTCGGTGCTGGGCATGCTGGCCGGCCGCTACGCGACGGCCGATTTGGCCGAGTTCTCGCCGCGCATCGTGTGGGATCGCGAGCGCGGGCGGCTGCTGGCGCGTCCCGGCACGCAGCGCCAGGCCGTCATGTCGGCGGGCACCATCCCCGACCGCGGGATGTTCTCGGTGGTGTTGCCGGAAGGCGACGGCGCGCAAGGCCGGCGGCGCGTGGGCGAGCTGGACGAAGAGATGGTGTACGAGTCGCGAGTAGGCGACATCATCACGTTGGGCACCAGCTCGTGGCGTATCAGCGAGATCACGCGCGACCGCGTGATCGTGGAGTCCGCGCCCGGGCGCTCGGCCCGTCTGCCGTTCTGGCATGGCGAAGGCGTGGGGCGGCCCGCCGAGACGGGGCGCATGCGCGGCGCGTTCTTGCGCGCGGTGGCCGCGGGCATCGAAGGCGACGATGCGGAGGCGGAGGAGGGGGGCTTCGGCGTGTCCTGTGCGGTGAGCGAGCGCTTGGCCGCGGATGGCCTCGACGACGATGCGCAGCGCAACCTCGTCGAGCTGATCCGCTCGCAGCGCGCGGCGACGGGCATCATCCCCGACGACAAGACGCTCGTGGTGGAACGCTGCGAGGACGAGCAGGGCGACTGGCGCGTGCTGCTGCATTCGCCGTACGGCCGCCGCGTGCACGAGCCCTGGGCGATGGCGGTGTCCGACCGCATCATGGCGATCTACGGCTACGATGCGCAGGCCATGGCGGCCGACGACGGCATCGTCCTGCGCATCCCCATGACCGAGACCCGCCTTCCCGGCATCGAGCTGTTCGCGTTCGACTCCGACGAGCTCGACCGCATCGTGCGCGATCGCGTGGGCTCCACGTCGCTGTTCTCGGCGCGGTTCCGCGAATGCGCCGCGCGCGCCCTGCTGATGTCGCCCATCGCGCCGGGCAAGCGCGCCCCGCTGTGGCAGCAGCGCCTCAAGGCCGGCCAGCTGCTGGAGGCTGCCCGGCGCGAGCGCGAGTTCCCCATCCTGGTGGAAACGGCGCGCGAGTGCTTGCAGGACGTGTACGACATGAGGGCGCTGCACGAGCTGATGGAGCAGGTGCAGGCGGGATCGGTGCGCTTGGTGGAGGCGCAGACGTCGGTGCCGTCGCCGTTCGCGGCGCCGCTTCTGTTCGGGTACGTGGGCGAGCACCTCTACGCGGGCGACCTGCCGCACGCCGAGCAACGCGCGTCGCTGCTGTCGCTCGACCCCACGCTGCTGGGCGAGCTGCTGGGCTCGACCGACTTGGGCGACGTGCTGGACGCGGACGTGATAGCCGGCGTGGAGGCCGGCTTGCAGCGCCTTGCTCCCGATCGGCGCATGCGCGGCGTCGAGGGCGCGGCCGACTTGCTGCGCGTGCTGGGGCCTCTGTCCGTCGAGGAGGCGGCGTTGCGCATGCGTTCGGACGCCGAAGCGGACGACGACGGGGCAGCGGACGAAGGGGGCGGCGAAGTGGCCACCGAAGAGGAAGCGCATGCGCTGCTCGAAGAGCTGCAGCGCGCCCATCGGGCGTTTACGGTCGTGTTGGGCGGCAAGGAGCTCTGGGCGGCCGTCGACGATGCGGCGTTTCTGCGCGATGCGCTGGGCGCGACGATCCCCCCGTGGGCCGACGCGCTCAACCGCCCCGCCAGCCAATCCGGCCAAGCGCAAGCCCCCTTACGTGATCCCGAGCGAAGCGCGCAGCGCGAAATCGAAGGATCCCGTGCGGCGTCGGCCGAAAGCGATGGCGGCGAGGATGCGCTCCACCCCCTGGACGAACTGCTCGCACGCTACGCGCGCACGCACGGCCCCTTCTCCGCCGAGGCCGCGGCGGCGCGCTTCGGCATCGGGGTCGCCGTCGCCCGGGACGGCCTCGCCCGCCTCGCCTCGGCGGGGCGCCTCATGCAGGGCCGCTTCGGGGAAGACGGGGACGGGCGGGCGCGCGCCTGGGTCGAGACGGGTGTGTTCCGGCGTCTGCGCTCGCTGTCGTTGGCGGAAGCGCGCCGCGCCGTGCAGGCGGTGAGCCCGAGCGCGTTCGCGCGCTTCCTGATCGACCTGCAAGGAGCAGGGCCGCTGGGCGAGGAGCGATTCGAGGGCATCGACGGACTCGCCCAGGTGATCGCCCAGTTCGAAGGCGTGTTCCTGCCGGCTTCGGCCTGGGAGGCGCACGTGTTCCCCAGCCGCGTGCGCGACTATCGTCCCGGCATGCTCGACGAGCTGCTGGCTTCGGGCGACGTGGTGTGGGCGGGCGCTCGCCGCGAAGGCGACGAGGGCGATGGACGTGAGCGAGCATCGCGACCTCGCAGCTCCCGCGAGCGCGAAGCCGCAGGCCTCGTCGCGTTCTATCCCACCGATTCGCCGTTCGCGCCCGTACGGCCCGATCTGGCCGATGCGCCGTCCGACGGGCCGAAGCCGGAAGACTCGGCGGCGCCGTCGGTCGAGGCGGCCGTGGTGGAGGCGCTCGGGTTCGGAGGCGGCTTGTTCTTCCGCCAGATCGTCGATGCGGTGCGCCGACGGCTTGCGCCCGAGTTCGTCGACGAGGCGGTCGTAGCCTCCACCATGCGCGAGCTCATGTGGGACGGGCGCGCGACGAACGACACGTACGCGCCGGTGCGCGCCTCGCTCGAAGGCGCGGGCGCTGCTGCGGGCAAGCCGCGCAGCGCGCCGCGTCGACGCGTGAGCAGCCGCCGGTCCGCCATGCGCACCGTCGATTCTCCGACGATGCGGGGCATAGCGTCCGCGCAGGCCGCGGTGGGCGCGGCTCTGACGGGGCGGTGGTCGCTCATCATGCCGTCGCCGGAGAACGACACGGTGCGCGCCATCGCGCTGGTGGAATCGATCCTCGATCGCTACGGCGTGCTGTCTCGCGACGTGGTGCAGCTGTCGGGCGTGCCCGGTGGGCTGGGCGCGTTGCTTCCCGTGCTGCGGCAGATGGAGGACGTGGGGGATGTGCTGCGTGGCGCGTTCGTGCAGGGCCTCGGCCCCGCGCAGTTCGCCGCGCGCGAGACCATCGACGTGCTGCGCACCTACGAGGCGGGCGACGGCGAGGCCGATCCACGCGAGCCCGTCGTGCTCGCCGCCGCCGATCCCGCGTGCCTGTACGGCGCCGGCCTGCCTTGGCCGCCGGTCGCGCGCGCCGATGCCGAGGGCGCGGAGGAGCATGAAGCCCGTCCGACGCGTCGCGCGGGCAGCCTCGTCGTCGTGCTGGGCGGCGTGCCGGCGCTCTACGCTGCGGCGGGGTTGCGCTCGCTGCTGTCGTTCACGGACGACGGAGACGCGCTCGCCCGGGCCGCGCGGGCCCTCGTGGCGTACGAGAAGCGCTCCCTCAGGCGCGCCGGAGCCGAAGGCGCCCGCAAGAAGGTGGTCGTGGAAACGCTCAACGGCCGATCGATCCTGGATTCCCCGCTTGCCGAAGTCCTGCAAGATGCGGGGTTGGTGCGCCTTCCCGACGGCATGCGCCTCTACGTCTCGCCGTTCTGACGGTTCCGACGGCTCCGGCGGCCTACGGACTGCGCCAACCTGTGCGCCTTACATGCCCCGAACAAGAAAAGGAGCCGCCCGAGGGCGGCTCCTTCCGAACGATCGCAAGCCGGGCGTGCAGTCTAGCCCAGCAGCTTCTCCACGTAGGCCAGCTTCACGCAGACGGTGAATACGTCCATAGCCTCGTCCAACTCCTCCAGCGGCGGCAGGGTGGGGGCGATGCGGATGTTGCTGTCGTTCGGATCCTGCTTGTACGGGTACGTGGCGCCTGCGCCCGTCATCGTGACGCCTGCTTCCTTCGCCAGGGTCACGACGCGCTTGGCACAGCCTTGCGGTGCGTCGAACGACACGAAGTAGCCGCCGCGCGGGTTCGACCACGAGCAGCCGCCCACCTCGTCGAGTCCCTCCTGCAGCTTGGCGTTCACCAGCTCGAACTTCGGGCGCAGGATGGCGGCGTGCTTGGCCATGTGCGCCGCCAGGCCCTCGGCGTCGCGCAGGAAGCGCACGTGGCGCAGCTGGTTCAGCTTGTCGTGGCCGATGGTCTGCACGCCCACGCGTTTCTTGATCTCGGCGATGTTGGCCGGGCTCGCCGCCAAGGCGGAGATGCCCGCGCCGGGGAACGTCACCTTCGAGGTGGAGGCGAACTTGAAGCAGCGGTCCTCGGTTCCCGCTTCGCGACAGGCGGCGGCGATGTCGAGCAGCTGATCCTGCTCGGCCGCGTCGTCGAACAGATGGTGCACGCAGTACGCGTTGTCCCAGAAGATGCGGAAGTCGTCGGCGGCGCACTCCATGGCGGCCAGGCGGCGCACCGTCTCGTCGGAATACGTCGTGCCGCCGGGGTTCGAGTACTTCGGCACGCACCAGATGCCCTTCACGGAGGCGTCGGAGGCGGCGATGCGCTCGACCTCGTCCATGTCGGGCCCTTCGTCGGTCATCGGCACGGGGATCATCTCGATGCCGAACTCCTCGGTCACGCCGAAGTGGCGGTCGTAGCCGGGAGCGGGGCAGATCCACTTCACCGTGTCCAGCTTGCCCCACGGCTCGGAGCCCAGCGTGCCGAACATCCAGCAGCGCGCCACGGTGTCGTACATGATGTTGAGGCTGGCGTTGCCGAACACGATGACGTTGTCCGGCTCGTCGTCCAGCATGCAGGCCATGAACTCCTTGGCCTCGGGAAGGCCGAATCCCACGCCGTAGTTGCGGCAGTCGGTGCCGTCGGCGGCCACGCAGTCCTCCATCGTGGTCACGGTTTCCAGCAGCGGCATGCTGAGGTCGAGCTGCGCCTTGGCGGGCTTGCCGCGCGCCATGTTCAGCGCCAGACCGCGCGCCTTGATCTCGCCGTACTCGCGCTCCAGCTCCTCCTTGAGCGCTGCCAGCTGAACGTTATCCATCTCCGCGTACGTGGGCATCGTGCTTCCTTCCATTGTGAGTCGTGCGTACGATCCCCAGTATAAGGTTAAGGGGAAAGGCCGTCGATAGCGTTTTCGCCGAACGACGGTCCGGTGTCCCGCGTGCAACGGCTCCGCCGCCCTCCGCTGCGCCGGAAGCTCCGCGCGCTACGATGCGGGCATCCGACGAAAGGAGGCCCTCATGCCCATACCCGACCCGCGCGCCAACGAGAAGAAGGAAACCTACATCTCGCGCTGCATGGAGCACATCACCCGCTACGAGAAGGACAAGTTCCCCGATCAAGACCAGCGCGCCGCCATCTGCTACTCCACTTGGGATCGCTGGCAGAAGGACCACGGCCACCCCGAGAAAGCCGAAAAGTAGGCTTCGTTCCAAGTCCCTTCATCCTGCATGAGGCGGGGCGGCGGGGGCGATGACCTGCCTCCGCCGCAATTAGTCGCGCTTCGACCCGCGCCGTTGTCGTATAATTCCCTCATTTCGCATAGAGAAGAGGGGAGGAGACACCTGTGGTTTCCAACGATTTTTGGGTCGTATTCGCGATGCTCCTGTATTTCGTCGCGGTGCTCACCATCGGGTTCGTGTACGCGAAGCGCTCGAACTCGTCGACGGCCGAGTACTTCCTCGGCGGCCGCGGGGTGGGGCCGTGGCTCACGGCGCTGTCGGCGGAGGCGTCCGACATGTCGGGCTGGTTGCTCATGGGCCTGCCGGGCGTGGCCTACTTCACCGGTGCGTCCGACGCCATGTGGACCGCCATCGGTCTTGCCATCGGCACGTATCTCAACTGGAAGTTCGTGGCGAAGCGTTTGCGGAAGTATTCCGTGGTGGCGGGCGATTCCATCACGCTGCCGGAATTCTACAGCAAGCGCTTCCATGACCGTAAGAACATCGTGTCCACGGTGGCCGCGCTCATCATCATGGTGTTCTTCTGCGTGTACGTGGGCAGCTGTTTCGTCACGTGCGGAAAGCTGTTCGCCACGCTGTTCGGCCTCGACTACGCCACGATGATGGTGCTCGGCGCCATCATCGTGTTTTTGTACACGCTGGTCGGCGGCTACCTTTCGGTGGTCACCACCGACTTCGTGCAGGGCGTGCTCATGTTCTTCGCGCTGGCCACCGTGTTCGTGGGCGCGGTCGCCTGGGCGGGCGGCGTCGACAACACCGTCGCGTTCCTGCAGAGCATCCCCGGCTTCCTCAGCGGCACCCAGATAGCGGTGCCCCTCGTGGACGACGCAGGCAGACAGCTCGTGGAGAACGGGGCTCCTCTGTTCGGCGACGCGGCCGAGTACCCGCTCATCACCATCGCCTCGATGCTGGCGTGGGGCCTCGGCTACTTCGGCATGCCGCAGGTGCTCGTGCGCTTCATGGGCATCCGCTCGGCCGACGAGGTGAAGAAGTCGCGCGTCATCGCGGTCGTGTGGTGCGTCGTGTCGCTGGCCTGCGGCATCTGCATCGGCTTGGTGGGCCGCGTCATCATCCCCGTCGACTTCGCCACGCAGGCCCAGGCCGAGAACGTGTTCATCGTGCTGTCCCAGATGATCCTGCCGCCGTTCATGTGCGGCGTGGTGGTGTCGGGCATCTTCGCGGCGTCGATGAGCTCCTCGTCCTCGTACCTGCTGATCGCCGGCTCCTCGGTGGCTGAGAACATCTTCCGCGGGGTCGTCAAGAAAGACGCCACCGACCGCCAGGTCATGATCGTTGCGCGTCTCACGCTCATCGCGGTGTTCATGTTCGGCATCATCGTGGCGTACGACGAGAACTCTTCTATCTTCGGGGTGGTGTCCTACGCTTGGGCGGGCCTCGGCGCCTCGTTCGGCCCGCTCACCCTGTGCGCCTTGTATTGGCGCCGCGCCAACATGCAGGGTGCGCTGGCCGGCATGATCACTGGCACGGTCACGGTGCTCGTCTGGCACAACTTCATCAAGCCTCTCGGCGGCGTGTTCGGCATCTACGAGCTGCTCCCCGCGTTCGTCCTGTCGTTCGCCGCCATCGTCATCGTGTCGCTGCTCACGCCCGCCCCGTCGGAGGCGGTCGCGAACGAGTTCGACCATTACATGGACGAAGGGGGAGCCGCCGTCGAAAAGGTCGTGCAGTAGTCGGATCGTTCACGGTTGCACAACATCTAGAGGAGGCCACCACAACACTTGGTGGCCTCCTCTTTTTCCCGTCATGCCTGATGGAGGGCTTGTTTGTGGTTTCGTGACGGGAAGGATACGGCTGCGGCACTTCGACATCGTCCCATGTGGCGGCTTTGAACTGGGCTTATGAAACGCGTTCACAACCTTTTTTGACCATCGGCGCGAACGTGGTATCATGCGTTCAGCTTTTGCCCATACATACTACGTGCTCAATCTAGGAGGATTTCATACATGAGCGAGCATACAATCGGACTGAGCAGGCGAACATTCCTCACCGGCGCGGCCGCGCTCGGCGCCCTTTCCGTTCTGGCTCCGACGACCGCGTTCGCAGAGACGGCTGCTGAGAAGCAGGCCGAGGCCGATGCGGTGCGCAACCAGCTGATCGGCTTGCAGGCCGATCTCGAGGCTGCCGAAATCAGCTATTACTCCGCCCTCGACGAGCGCGATGCCGCGCAGAAGGCGATGGAGGATCAGCAGGCCAAAATCGACGACGCTAACAGCCAGATCAGCGATCTGCAGGACAAGCTGGGCACGCGTGCCCGCAACATGTACCGCAACGGATCCACGAGCTTCGTCGATTTCGTCCTGGGTGCCGCCTCGTTCGAAGAGTTCACCCAGAATTGGGATCTTCTCAACAAGATGAACGAGAACGACGCCGATATGGTCGACCAGACGAAGACCTTGCGCGAAGAGCTGCAGGCTGCCAAGGACGAATTCGCTCGCCAAGAGCAAATCGCCTCGGCCAAGGCTGCGGAAGCCAAGCAGATCCAAAGCGATGTCCAGGCCAAGGTCGACCAGGCTACCGAGCTGGTCAGCTCCCTCGATGCCGAAGCGCAGGAGCTCCTTCAGCAGGAGCAGGCTGCGGCGGCGGCCGCTGCGGCGGCGGAGGCTGCGGCCGAGGCCGAGCGTCAGCGCCAGGCGGAGCAGGCGGTGAATCCCGGCGGCGGCGGCGGCGCTAGCGGCGGTTCAGGTTCCGGCTCCGGCGGCGGAAGCGGTTCGTCCGGCGGCGGCGGTGGCGGCGGTTCTGTAGTGTATCCGTCCCGTCCGGTCGGTTCCTACGACTCGGTCGTGGGCTACGCTATGAGCCGTATCGGCTGCCCCTACATCTGGGGTGCCGAAGGCCCCGACTCCTTTGACTGCTCCGGCTTGGTCACGTGGGCGTACCGCCAGGTGGGCATGTATCTGCCGCACCAGAGCGAGGCGCAGTACGCGGCAGCCGCGCGCGTTGTATCGGTTTCCGAGGCGCGTCCGGGCGACGTGCTGTGGCGCTACGGTCACGTCGGCATCGCGGTGAGTGCAGGCGGCTCGCACTACGTGCACGCTCCCACCTTCAACGCGTACGTGCGCGACACCGATCCGCTGTCGTGGGCGCAGTTCACGAACGCGCTGCAGTTTTAAGGCTTCATACGATCACTAAGGGAGGGCTTCGGCCCTCCCTTCTTCTATACCACGGTGCCAACCGTTGGTTCCGCGCGAAAGGAGATCGACCATGCGCATATTCGTCGGGCTCGACAACGGGCTGCTGCCCGATCGCTTCGGCAAGCACGCCCCCGAAGCGTACCAGCTGGACGGGCATCCCGTCCGCTCGTTTCCCATAGAAATCGCCGACGTGCCCGAAGGCGCGCGCTCGCTTGCGCTCACGTTTCTCGACTACGACGCCGTCCCCGTGGGCGGCTTCTGCTGGATCCATTGGCTTGCGTGCGACATCGCGCCGGACACGACGCTCGTTCCCGAGAACGCCAGCGCCTCGGGCGAACTGGCTTGCGTACAGGGCTCGAACAGCGATTGGTCGCCTCTGGCAGGCAGCCATACCGACCCGCGGATCATCCACCGCTATGCCGGGCCGTACCCTCCCGACAAGACGCACGACTACACGCTGACCGTGTACGCGCTCGATTGCGAGCTCGGTTTGTCCGAGGGCTACTTCCTCAACGAGTTCAGGCGCTCCGTTCGCGGGCATGTGCTGGACGAGGCTTCGCTCGAGCTGCCCAGCCGCGCATAGGGGAGGGCTCGTGGAAGCCGTTCGCATCGAGCATCCGCTCGAACCTATATATGCAGTCGATTCGCGCGTGCTCGTGCTGGGAACCATGCCTTCTCCGAAATCGCGCGAGATCGGATTCTACTACGGGCATCCGCAAAACCGGTTCTGGAAGGTGATGGGCGCGCTGTTCGACGAGCCCGAGCCGCTCGGCATCGAGGGACGCACGGCGTTTCTCTATGCGCACGGCATCGCTCTTTGGGACGTTCTGTCGTCCTGCGCTATCGTCGGAGCTTCGGATGCGAGCATCGTCGACCCCGTTGCGAACGATCTTTCGCGCATTGCCGAGGCGGCGCCGCTCGAAGCCGTGTTCACCACGGGCTCGAAGGCGACGGCGCTCTATCGCCGCTTCGGCGCGCCGCAGCTTCCCGGCCTTGCGCACACGGGACTTCCTTCCACCAGTCCTGCGAACGCGCGCATGCGCCTCGACGATCTCGTGAAAGCGTATTTGCCGATTCGCGAAACTTTGGTACGCCGGGACGGCGGCGGGCGATGAGCTTCTGCGAGGTCGTTGCTCGATTCGCTGGGCGGAGAGGTCGAGAAAAGGAGGAATCGTGGAGACACGCCCGGGGGCGTGTAGACAGTTGACACGCCGATGTTCCTAGCGTATTATTCTCCTGCTCGCGCGTTCGGGTTCACCGAAAAGCGCGGCAGGCAGCTTGATAAATACACATGAATTAAGCAGCGAATTATGGGCGTGTGCCCGAGTGGCTAAAGGGGACGGGCTGTAAACCCGTTGGCTATGCCTACCTAGGTTCGAATCCTAGCGCGCCCACCATTTTTCGCCTGTGTAGCTCAGTCGGTAGAGCACTTCCTTGGTAAGGAAGAGGTCGTCGGTTCAAGTCCGATCGCAGGCTCCATTTTTTGCTACCTGGCGGTGTAGCTCAGTTGGTTAGAGCACACGGTTCATACCCGTGGCGTCACTGGTTCAAATCCAGTCACCGCTACCATTGTATTATTTCGCGTCCGCTTTGTCGGACGCGTCGTTATTTTGTTTTCGTTTCGCGAAAATATCCTATAAGGAGGATGAAACATGGCTAAGGAGAAGTTCGAGCGTTCCAAGCCGCATGTTAACATCGGTACCATCGGCCACGTCGACCACGGTAAGACGACCCTGACGGCCGCCATTTCCAAGACGCTGTCCGAGAACGACGGCTCGCACGGCTCCGCTCGTGCCGACTTCACGGCGTTCGAGAACATCGACAAGGCTCCCGAGGAGCGCGAGCGCGGTATCACGATCTCCATTGCTCACATCGAGTACGAGACGGATTCCCGCCACTACGCTCACGTCGACTGCCCCGGTCACGCTGACTATGTCAAGAACATGATCACGGGTGCTGCTCAGATGGACGGCGCCATCCTCGTTATCGCCGCCACCGACGGCCCGATGGCCCAGACCCGCGAGCACATCCTGCTCGCCCGTCAGGTCGGCGTGCCCTACATCGTGGTCTTCCTGAACAAGTGCGACATGGTCGACGACGAGGAGCTCCTCGAGCTCGTCGAGATGGAAGTTCGCGAGCTGCTCGACTCTTACGAGTTCCCGGGCGACGACACCCCGATCATCCGCGGCTCCGCTCTGAAGGCCCTCGAGGGCGACAAAGAGTGGCAGGAAAAGGTCTGGGAGCTCATGGACGCCGTCGACTCCTACATCCCGACGCCGGAGCGCATGGTCGACAAGCCGTTCCTGATGGCCGTCGAGGACACGATGACCATCACCGGCCGTGGCACCGTTGCCACCGGTCGTGTGGAGCGCGGTACGCTGCATGTCAACGACCCGCTGGAGATCGTCGGTATCAAGGAGACCCAGAACACGGTCTGCACCGGTATCGAGATGTTCCGCAAGCTGCTCGACGAGGCTCAGGCCGGCGACAACATCGGCTGCCTGCTCCGCGGTGTCAAGCGCGAGGAGATCGTTCGCGGCCAGGTTCTCTGCAAGCCCGGTAGCGTGACCCCGCACACCGAGTTCGAGGGCCAGGTCTACATCCTGACGAAGGAAGAGGGCGGCCGCCACACGCCGTTCTTCGACGGCTACCGTCCGCAGTTCTACTTCCGCACGACGGACGTGACGGGTGTTGCCCACCTTCCCGAGGGCACCGAGATGGTCATGCCGGGCGACAACGTGGAGATCAAGGGC
The DNA here is from genome assembly GCF_009875575.1 of Eggerthella sp. BIOML-A4. Taxonomy (NCBI): domain Bacteria; kingdom Bacillati; phylum Actinomycetota; class Coriobacteriia; order Eggerthellales; family Eggerthellaceae; genus Eggerthella; species Eggerthella sp. BIOML-A4. The sequence continues at coordinate 301,296 of NZ_WWRX01000006.1, forward strand.
GAGCTCATTCACCCGATCGCCATGGAAGAGGGCCTGCGCTTCGCTATCCGCGAGGGCGGCCGCACGGTCGGCTCCGGTCGCGTTACGAAGATCATCAAGTAACACCGTTTTAGCGTGATCCGACGGGGCCCGCTCCAAGCGGGCCCCGCTCATGAAAATTCATGTGTATGAGATCCAAGCTCGTTTCAGTTGAGGCATAAAGGAGAATTCATGCGTACGTTGGTCACTTTGGCGTGCACGGAGTGCAAGCGCCGTAACTACACGACCAAGAAGAACAAGCAGAACAATCCTGATCGTATCGAGTTGAAGAAGTACTGCAAGTGGTGCAAGTGCCACACGGTGCATAAAGAAACCCGATAGCGCGTCAGAGGTTTGCACGAGCATAGGCCAGTAGCTCCAATTGGTAGAGCGGCGGTCTCCAAAACCGCATGTTGGGGGTTCGAGTCCCTCCTGGCCTGCCAGCTCGAGTATATGAGCAGCTTGCATCAGGTTGCTTGGATGAGCAGCTTGTGATCAGGCTGCTTGTTTGGCGTTTACACGGATACGAATCCCCGGTTAAGGAATCAGATGGCGAAGAAATCAAAGACACAGCGAGCGAAGGCATCTGCCGCACGCGCAGCCCGCAAGGAGCAGGCGCTGAAGGAAGAGGCCGCTGCCAAGGCGAACAAGAACGCCGAGGCCGATGCTGCTGCGACCGAGGCGCCTAAGAAGCGGTTCTTCAAGAAGGCCGAGAAAAGCGACGCGGCCGTGGACGGCGGCAAGCAGGCGAAGGCCTCTGCGAAAGCCGTCGAGAAGAAGGTCGAGAAGGCTCCTGAGAAGAAGCCTGCAAAGAAGCGTCGTTTCGGGTTTCTCAAGGACGTTCGCTCGGAGCTCAAGCGCGTCACGTGGCCGACCAAGCAGGACGTCCTGCGCTGGAGCGTCGTCGTGGTAGTCGCGCTCGTGTTCTTCGGCGTGTACGTTGCCGTGCTCGACAACGTCGTCATCACGCCGCTGCTGATTGCAATTTCCGGTTTGGGGGTCTAAGCGCATGGCGAAGAAGTGGTACGTCCTGCACACGTATTCAGGATACGAGAACAAGGTCAAGAAGAACCTCGAGACGCGCATCGAAACGATGGGTCTCGAGAACAACGTCTTCGGCATCGAGATCCCGACTGAGATGGTCACCGAGATCAAAGAGGGCGGCCGTCGCGTCGAGAGCGAGAAGAAGGTGTTCCCGGGTTACGTGCTGGTTCGCATGGAGCTGGACGATCGCAGCTGGGCTGCGGTTCGCAACACCCCGGGCGTGACCGGCTTCGTGGGTGCCGACGGCAACCCTGCGCCGCTCACGCGCGACGAGTACAACAAGATCATGAAGCGCACGAGCCGCGAGGCTCCGAAGAAGACTTCGTCGAGCCTGGAAGTGGGGCAGTCGGTGAAGGTGGTCTCGGGTCCGCTCGCCGAGTTCGACGGCGTGGTGTCCGAGGTGTCGCCCGATGCCGGCAAGGTGAAGGTCATGGTCTCCATCTTCGGCCGCGAGACTCCGGTCGAGCTTTCGTTCGATCAGGTGGCCAAGATTTAAAGGTGCGAACACAAGCGGCGTCGCGTGCCCGCGTGGACCGGGGCTTCTCATTCGACCCATGCCGCTTTGTTGATAGATTTGTCTAGATGATTTTACTCAGCTGAAAGGAAGCTCTCATGGCTGAAAAGAAGCAAACCGGCTTTATCAAGCTGCAAATCCCCGCGGGTGCCGCCAACCCGGCTCCTCCGGTCGGCCCGGCCCTCGGCGCCCAGGGCGTCAACATCATGCAGTTCTGCCAGGCGTTCAACGCCCAGACGCAGGACCAGTCCGGCACCATCATCCCGGTCGAGATCACGGTGTACGAGGACAAGTCGTTCACCTTCGTGTGCAAGACCCCGCCGGCGGCCGTCCTCATCAAGGAGAAGCTGAACATCAACAGCGGTTCCGGCCTGCCGCACGTGCAGCCCGTCGGCACGCTCACGGAGGATCAGCTCCGCGAGATCGCCGAGATCAAGATGCCCGACCTCAACGCCAACACCATCGAGGCCGCCATGGAGATCATCGCCGGCACGGCTCGCAGCATGGGCGTGCGCATCGAGGGTCGCGAGATGAAGATCAAGTACGTGCCCTCCAAGAAGGTCGCGGCCATGCTTCAGGGCAAGACGCTGGAAGACTAGCCTCCAGCTGCCCGACGTAGGGAATGACCGGCCGCCGGAAAGGCGGCCGTTGTTCGATAGAACGCAGTGGAAGGGCGCCGAGGGCGCTCGCTACTCACCACGAAAGGAAGAACCATGACGAAGCTTTCCAAGAACTATCGCGCCGCTCTCGAGAAGGTCGGCGAGGAGACCCGCGCCCCCCTCGAGGCCATGGCCCTCGTGAAGGAGGTCTCGTTCGCGAAGTTTGACGAGACGGTGGAGGCGGACTTCCGCCTGGGCATCGACACCCGTCAGGCCGATCAGCAGCTCCGCGGCACCGTGAGCCTGCCGAACGGCTCGGGCAAGACCGTCCGCGTGGCCGTGTTCGCCGAGGGCGAAGCCGCCCGTGCCGCCGAAGAGGCCGGTGCCGACATCGTGGGCACCGACGAGCTGACGCAGCAGATCCAGGCCGGCGAGTTCAACTTCGACGCCGCCGTGGCCACGCCCGATCAGATGGGCAAGGTCGGTCGCCTGGGCAAGATCCTCGGTCCCCGCGGCCTCATGCCGAACCCGAAGCTGGGCACCGTCACCAACGACGTGGCGAAGGCCATCAACGAGCTCAAGGGCGGCCGCGTGGAGTACCGCGCCGACCGTTACGGCATCGCGCACGTCATCCTCGGCAAGGTGAGCTTCACCGCCGAGCAGCTGGCCGAGAACTACGGCGCCGTGTACGACGAGATCCTCCGCATGAAGCCGGCCGCCGCGAAGGGCAAGTACGTGAAGTCCATCACGGTGTCCTCCACGATGAGCCCCGGCGTGAAGGTCGATCCGTCCGTGAACCGCAACTACACGGAGCCCGCCGCTGAATAAGCGCACGAGCGCGAACTATGAAAAGGAGCCGAGAGGCTCCTTTTCTTTTGCATCATGAACGAACAAATGTTTCACGTGAAACACTCTGAGACGCCTATGCTCGACGGGGAGGAAGGCGATGCGGAGCCCCTCGCCCCCACGCTTCCTATAACGATTTCAATGTGATATCATATTCGTATCACCTCGCTGAGGTGGCGGGCGAGCGCATGGGGCGCGGAGCCTGAGAGAGAAAGGGATCATCATGTCCGTCGAGAAGACCTTTCATGCAAGGAGCGGCTGGCCGATGCTGGCGCTTCTGCTCGCCGTCGTCGCGCTGTGCGTCGCGTTGATCGTGACGGGGGCGACCATGGCTCCGCCCGATGATGCGCCTATCACGACCGCGACGCAAACGCTCGGCATTGCGCTGCTGGTGGCGGGCATCGTCGCCGTATGCGTGGCGCCCGTCCTGCTGCTGATGGGCTTCTTCACCATCCAGCCGAACCAGGCGCGCGTGCTCATCCTGTTCGGCGACTACAAGGGCACCGTGCGCGACGAAGGTTTCCACTGGGCCAACCCGTTCTACTCCCGCAACGCTGGCTCCACGGTCGACGTGGCCACGGGCAAGCCCATCGCGAAGTCCACGAAGGTCTCGCTGCGCGCCCGCACGTACAACGGCGAGCACCTCAAGGTGAACGACAAGTGCGGCAACCCCATCGAGATCGCCGACGTCATCGTATGGCGCGTCGAGAACACGGCGAAGGCGCTGTTCGATGTGGACGACTACAACACCTACGTGCATACGCAAAGCGAGACGGCGCTGCGTCATGTGGCCACCACGTACGCCTACGACCAGATGCCCGGCGAGCCCGAAGGCGAGATCACGCTGCGCAGCAACATCGAGGAGGTGTCCGAGGCGCTCAAGGAAGAGTTGGCGGTGCGCCTGGAGAAGGCCGGCGTGGTCATCGACGACGCGCGCCTCACGCACCTGGCGTACGCGCCGGAGATCGCCCAGGCGATGCTGCGCCGCCAGCAGGCCGAAGCCGTCATCGCCGCCCGCGAGAAGATCGTGCAGGGCGCGGTGAGCATGGTGGACATGGCGCTGGCCGAGCTGTCGGCGAAGAACGTGGTAGACTTGGACGACGAGCGCAAGGCCGCCATGGTGTCGAACCTCATGGTGGTGCTCTGCGGCGAGTCCGACGCGCAGCCCGTGCTGAACACGGGAACGCTGTACCAGTAGGAAGGAACGCTGCGGCGCGGCGCCACGCGCCGTGCCGCAGCTTCGGTGGCAAGCTATGGCGAAGCGAAAACAGTATCCCCTGCGCATCGATTCGGAGGTGTGGGCCGGCATCGAACGGTGGGCCGCCGACGATTTGCGCAGCGTGAACGCCCAGGTGGAGTTCATCCTGCGCCGGGCGCTCAAGGACGCGGGGCGCCTCAAGGACGAAGGCGGCCGGCAGCCCGGGCATCCGGGACGCACGGGAGACGAAGAAGCGCCCGCGGAGTGATTCCGCGGGCGCTTCCGTTCGTTCGGGCAGGAAAGGGGAGGGCGGTTACGCCAGCACCTCTTCGCGCTCGACGACCTCTTCCAGCTTCTCGCGCGCCGGAGCGCGGGAGGAGTCGTGCTCGGAGCCCTGCACGCGGCCGAGCTTCGTGTTGTCCTCCTTGCGGTTGCGCAGCGCGCGCACCGGGCTGGGCTGGTCCTCGATGCGGTAGTCCTCGCCGTCCTTCTTCTGCGCCTCGCGGATGACGCGGTGGCTGGGCACGTTCTGAATGCGGCCGTTCACCTGGTCGTTCCAGCCGAAGAAGCGGTAGTCGCCGGGCAGCTCGTCCAGCTCGACGAACTCCTCTTCCTTCGCGGTGAGGGTCGCCTGCTCGTCCAGCACCTCGCGCACGTAGTCCTTCGTGGGGTGGAAGTCCAGAAGCTCGGGGAACTCGCCGTCGGGGATGAGCGACTGCCATTCCATGTTCTCGTGCTTGTACAGCAGGTCGGCGGCCTTGTGCAGGTGCCCGACTTCCTGCTCGAAGTGCTGCTCCCAGATCTTCTTCACGTACGGGTCGACCTCGGTCTCGTAGAACGAATAGTACAGGTACGTCTCCATGTACTCGCGCAGAAGCAGGTTCTGCAGCCAGGTGGCCGAAGGGTCGAGCAGCGCGCCGTAGTGCGTGACGTGCTCTTCCTCGACCATGCCGATTTCCAGGTAGAGGTCGCGCGCGACGCCTTCGGGCTGCGTGTTGCCCAGGTTCATGTAGAAGTTCATGGTCTGCTGCTCGCCGGCCGTCAGGATGAGCGCGCCGAGGATCGTGCGGATGTCGGCGGTCTTGGCGTTGCGCGGGGCGCGGACCGAGTCGAACGGATGGCGATGGTGCGCGACGGTGGGACGGCCCGGCGTGATCTCGATGGTGTCGAGCACGAGCTCGTGGGCGGGCAGGTCCTCGTCGACCTTGAGCAGGTTCGCGTAGCGGTACAGGTGGTCGAAGTCCTCGAGCAGGGCGAAGTCCATGCAGGATTTCGCGTACGCGTCGGGCTCGTGCATGGCGAGCCAGGCCGTGAGGTCGACGGCCAGCTGCTCGTAGCCGATGGTGGTCTCAAGCGGCGTCTCGTCGGAGGGCGACAGCCAGTTCACGTGCTTCTGCTGGCCGGCCTCGATGCGGCGCATGAGCGCGAGGTCGCGGCGCAGGTCGTTGTCCTCGCAGTTGCGGTTGAAGTTGTGGCCGAACATCACGGCTTCCACCTCGATACCGTTCATGAGGATGATGCGCGCCTTGGTGTACGGATCGGTTTCCAGCTTCTTGTAAGGGCGGGGCGAAAGATCCTTCCAGTCCAGCATCATGTCCTCAAGGGATTTCGTCGGTTTCTGGTCAAACGGGTTCATAGAGCCTCCTGTTCGTTTGCTGACGGTTGCCCTTGCCATGCTAGAGGCGGCGCTCGCGCGCGTTGCCGCCCGCCGCGGAGGCGTTTCGGGGTCGTGGGAGGGATGTAACGGCCTCGGAAGCCGGGGCGGCAGTGCTATACTGGGCGACGGCAAACAACGGCGTACAAGGCAAGGTGCGAACGCGTATGATCATCAGGAAGTCCCCGGCCGAGATCGAGGCCATGAAGGAAGCGGGCCGCGTGTCGGCCAAGGTGCTGCGCGAGGTGGGCGCGCAGGTGCGGCCCGGCGTGTCCACGCTCGAGCTGGACGAGCTGGCCGAGGCGCTCATCCGAGCGGAAGGCGGCGTGCCCGCGTTCAAGGGCTACGGCGGGTTCCCCGGCTCCATCTGCGCATCGGTGAACGAGCAGATCGTGCACGGCATCCCTTCGCGCAGCGTGGTGCTCAAAGAGGGCGACATCATCTCCATCGACACGGGCGCCATCGTGGACGGCTGGGTGGGCGACAACGCGTGGACGTACGCGGTGGGGAAGATCTCGCCGGAGAAGAAGCGCCTGCTGGACGTGACCGAGCGGTGCATGTGGGCCGGGCTTGACGCCGCGCGACCGGGCAACCGGCTGGGCGACATCGGCCACGCCGTGCAGAGCGTGGCCGAGGAAGCGGGCTACGGCGTGGTGCGCGAGTACGTGGGGCACGGCATCGGGCGCGACATGCACGAAGACCCCAACGTGCCGAACTTCGGCCGCAAGCACACCGGCGTGAAGCTGGAGGCGGGCATGGTGCTGGCCATCGAGCCGATGATCAACCTGGGCACGTACAAGACGCGCCAGATGCCCGACGGATGGCTGGTGTGCACGCGCGACGGCCTGCCGTCGGCGCACTTCGAGAAGACGGTGGCCATCACCGAGGACGGCCCCGTGATCCTGACCACCGAAGAGGGGCATAGGCGACCGGTGTAGAAAAATGTCCCCATTGGGAACAGGTGCCTTTTGGGCATTTACACACCGGTTGCCATCCAGAGGATGAAGACGAGTTGCAAGACGTTGAACCAGACGAGGGCGAACATGAGGGCGATGCGTCCGCCGTGCGCATAGGAGCCGTGTCGCGCGGTCAGCTTGTCCATGAACGCGTACAGAATCGTGAACAGCGCTCCGCACCCCACGATGATGAAGGTCGGCTCAAACGCGCCGACCTTCGAGCCCACGCGATCGACGCCGCCTGCGCCTGCGTGAAGCGGGATGGTGTCGGGCAGCACGAACAGAACGGCGAGCCCGGTCATGACGAACGGGAGCAGCGTGAGCGCGATCATCGCGATCAATCCCGAACGTTTCATCCTTGCTCCTTCTTCACGCAAATGTTCCAAATGAGGACCGTCCCCTTATGGGATTTCGCTACTTCAGCTGCTTGCCGTCGGTGTCCCAGTAGAAGCGCTTGAACTTGGGGATCTGGTTCACGTGCATCACCTTCGCCCAGACGTTGTGCATGAACGAGTCGGGCGCGTAGTGCAACGGGTAGGGCTCGGGGGTGCGGCGCAGCGTCTCGAGGGCCTGCTGCAGGCGCGCGCGGTTCTCCATGCTGCGATCCAGCACGTAGCGCGGCACGCAGCTGTAGACGAACGGATCGTACGCCTCGCGGTAGTCGATGGTCTCGCCCAGCAGGAACTCGCGCACGATGAGCTCGACGAAGTTCTGGCCGCCCAGGCTCATGTAGTACGTGTTGCGGCCGCAGCGCGTGTTCACCTCGAAGAAGCGGAACGAGCCGTCGCGCTCGTCCAGCTTGATGTCGAAGTTCGCGAAGCCGCGGTAGCCCGTGCGTATGAGGAAGCGCTTGGCGCACGCGATGATCTCGGGCTCGCGCTCGCCCATGATGCACAGCGGGTTGCCGAGTGCTGTGGGGTCGTGGTCCTGCAGGCATACGACACCGCCCGACACCACGCGCACCTCGCCCGAGGCGTCCGAGAATGTGGTGAGCGTGCGGATGGCGTCGTCGCCGCCGGGGATGAAGTCCTGCAGCACCAGCTCGTTGTCGTAATCGGAGGTGCGGATGTCGCGCCACACCTGAGCCAGCTCCTCGGCGCTTTCGATCTCGTAGATCTTGCGCTTGCGGGGGATGTCGGCGTCTTGGAACTGCGCCGAGTTCGACGGCTTCGCGATCAGCGGGTAGGGGAAGTCCTGCACCGGCAGCTCGGCTGGGCCGCTCTCGCCGCAGTCGAAGTACCAGGTGCGGGGGTAGGGGATGTCCAGTTCGTCGCACAGCTCGTAGAAGCGGCGCTTCTGCGTGATGTCGTCGAGCAGGTCGAAGTCGATGTAGGGAACCGTGTAGCCGGCCGCTTCCAAGCGCGGCTTTCCCGACGACAGCATGCGCGCGTGGCAGTCGTCGCAGCCCAGCACCAGCAGCACGCGGTCGGGGTCCTCGGCGCGCACTTGGGCGGCCACGCGCTCGAGCGCGTCGTAGAGGCCTTCCGGCTCGTGGATGAGCGGCTCCAGGCGGTAGTCGGTGAAGCGGCTCGACGACAGCATCTTGATGTCCTGCGTGGCCAGCACGATGGTGCGCTCGACGCCGTAGGCGCGGTGCAGCTCGCGGACGTAGCTGTAGGCCAGGATGTCGCCGCCTACGACGACGGGCTGCAATCGGCGCGCGACGTCGGCGGTAGATGCGATGCGGGGTGAAGCGGGCATGTCGGGTTCTCCTTATGTACGGTATACCGCAGCATTATCCCATAGCTCGCTTTCGGCGTGGCGCGGGAAGCGAATCTCCGTGAAGAGCCGAGAAACGCGGGGCGGCGATCCGTTGGCCGCGGGCTGGGGGCTGCGTCTGGATATGGGGTTTCCATCGCCGCCCTTGGGGATTGCGCGGCGGTGGCGTATCATACCGAAGGATATGAACGCACCCGCCGCGCGAGAAGCGCAGGCGCGCACGCAGGAGGAGCCGATCATATGTGCGGATTCGTGGGATTCACCGCGGTCGATTACGATACCGATACCAACAAGGCCGTTGTCAAGGACATGGCCGATCGCATCGCCCATCGCGGGCCCGACGACGAGGGCTTCTTCGTGGACGACGACATCGCCATGGGCTTCCGCCGCTTGAGCATCATCGACCTCGAGGGCTCGCGCCAGCCCATGCAGAACGCCGACGGCACGGTGACCGTCACGTTCAACGGCGAGATCTACAACTTCCAGGAGCTGCGCGCCGAGCTTGAGGCGCTGGGCTACGAGTTCGTCACGAACGGCGACACCGAGACCATCGTCCACGGCTACGAGGCGTGGGGCACCGACGTGTTCGAGAAGCTGCGCGGCATGTTCGCCATCGCCATCTGGGACGCGCCGAAGAAGCGCCTCGTGTGCGCGCGCGACCTGTTCGGCATCAAGCCGTTCTACTACCAGCACGACGGCAACCGTCTGATCTACGGCAGCGAGATCAAGGCGTTTCTGGCGCACCCGGCGTTCAAGAAGGAACTCAACCGCGAGATGCTGCCGCAGTACCTGTGCTTCGAGTACATGAACGACTCGCAGACCATGTTTAAGGACGTGCACAAGCTGTTGCCCGGCCACTTCATGGTGTTCGAGGGCGGCAAGCTGAACGTCGAGTGCTACTACCATATCACGTACAAGATCGACGAGTCGAAGGGTCTGGACGAGTGGGCCGACGAGATCAACCGCGTGTTCGACGAGTCGGTGGCGGCGCATGAGATCGCCGACGTGGAGATCGGCAGCTTCCTGTCGGGCGGCATCGACAGCTCGCTGGCCGCGTACTGCATGGGCCAGCACGCGCCCGACATCAAGACGTTCTCGGTGGGCTACGATATCGGCTGCGAGGACAAGCTGGCCGAGATCAACGCGCTGCCCGACTTCGACATCAAGCTGAACGAGCTGGACGACGCCACCGCCTTCGCCGAGTGGGCGAAGCTGCCGAACTGGCAGGTAAAGGTAGACGCGCAGGAGTTCCTTGACATCGTGCCCACCGAGCAGTACCACATGGACGAGCCGCTGGGCGCACCCAGCGCCATCCCGCTGTTCTTCGTCAGCAAGCTGGCGCGCGAACAGGTGAAGGTGGTGCAGTCGGGCGAGGGCGCCGACGAGCTGTTCGGCGGCTACTGGATCTACCACGACCAGTTCGAGTTCGACAAGTACTTCAAGGTGCCGCGCCCTTTGCGCGCCGCCGCGGGCGCGGTGGCCGAGAAGCTGCCGTCCTTCCACGGGCGCCGCTTCGCCATGCGCGGCTCGGGTGGGCCGGAGAAGAGCTACCAGCGCGCGAGCATGAACTACATGTGGGACGAGATCCCCAACGTGCTGAAAGACTACGACGGCCCCTGCAAGCCGTGGGAGTGGTGCAAGCCGCACTTCGACGAGGCCGCGAAGCAGAACCTGGACATCATCACGCAGACGCAGTACGTGGACATGGTCAGCTACATGCCGTTCGACATCTGCCTGAAGGCCGACAAGATGTCCATGTCGCAGTCGCTTGAGCTGCGCGTGCCGTTCTTGGACAAGAAGGTGCTCGACGTGGCGCTGCAGCTGCCCACGGCATGTCGCGTGGACGACGACCACGCGAAGTACGCGCTGCGCGTGGCCGCCAGCAAGCTGGGCTTCCAGAAGAAGGTGGCGAACATGCCAAAGCAGCCGTTCATCACGCCTTTGACCGTGTGGCTGCAGACCGACCTGTACTACGACCGCATCAAGCAAGCGTTCACGGGCGAGGCCGCGCACGAGTTCTTCAACGTGGACTACCTCGTGCAGATGCTCGACGACCACAAGTCGGCCGACTTCAGCACGGTCGAGGGTCGCGGCAAGCTCAAGATGATGCGCATCTGGAACATCTACTGCTTCCTGTGCTGGTACGAGGTGTTCTTCGGGAAATCGAGCGAGCAGCTGAAGCCGAAGACGCAGGTGGCGTAAAGCGACTGTGTTGGAGTGTGCGCGCCCGGCCGACCAGCCGGGCGCGGTGCGTTTCGGGGGAGGGCCGTCCGGCGCGCGCGAGGAAGATCGGTGTCCTGAGCGGGGTGCGTTCGAAATTTTGGCAAGATCACGTCCATATGCGAGCCTTTGCGCGCCTTCGGTCGGCCATGTCCGCCGGTGCGATTGTGAAACCGCAGGTCGGACGACTTCCGGACTGCTATATTCTTGAGTGAGGATAGCCATATCGGCCTGATCATACCAGGATTCCGCGGCGGCCATGTGCGCGCTGCTTGCCGTATCGGGCGGCTTGTCATCGGCCGAATTTGCACAAAAAGCGTCGACGTTCGATGTTGTGAACGCTCGCGCTTCTTCTTGCCCGCTTGTTCGTCGGCGTTTTCCCTGCACGTTGATTGCGGGGGAGGCTTTGGCTGGGGCGATGGTCGAGCAAAGCATCCAACGTCGGCGATTTTTGTTCAGGAGACGCCCTTTTCGTTGCAGTCATGATGACGGCAGGGCCTTCTTTGCGAAAAGCGGCGGCGGAGGATGCTGCAAATTCGACTGAGTGCGAATCAAAGGCGAACATGATCGATGCGGGAGGTTCGCACCCGATGCGGGATCGATTCGATCGTCGAGGTTGAGACAGTGCGGTTGGCTGCTTGCACGGAATGCAGGATATTGTGCTCGATTCCTTCTCTATGCCATGATCGTTGCGGTCGCATCCTCATGCAGGGCGCGGGGATTGAAATTCGATTGGCTCAAGGCGGCAGACCCGAAGCTTGAAGTCGCACCCCCATGCAGGGCGCGTGGATCGAAGTCTCTACGGGATCGAGCCGGTCAAGGCGTCCGGCGGTCGCACCCTCATGCAGGGCGCGTGGATTGAAATTGGTATCGAAGTCACTGCGCCACAGCCATGCCGACGGTCGCACCCTCATGAAAGGTGCGGGGATTGAAATCGGTTTCGGGCCACTCCGCTCCGCCCCTTCCGCTCTTCGTGTGCAGCAAAAACGAGGTTTTGGCAGTCTTGACCGCTTGGGACGACGTGTTTTCGAGGTCGGGTGCCGTGTTTCCGGGGCGCGGTCGAGTGTCATCTGGGGTTTTGCCGCGGTGCCGTCTCGGGTGCGAGGACTCCTCGTGCCAAAACCTCGTTTTTGCTGCACATCGCCTTGTGAAAACGTGCGGCGGGGCATTTTTCAGGCAGCTGTGGGGGCGGGTTGGGCGCGAAACGGCTCCCATGACAATCGCAAGGCGGCTTCGACCTGCTTTGACGCGCCTTATCGCCTCATGCGGTCGTATGATCCCAGGTGACGAAATCCACGTGCGACCGTCGATACCCGACTCGACCGCCGAAACTGTCATAGGAGCCGTTTCGCGTCCAACCCGCCAACCGCCCGCCAACCCGCCAACCCGTCGACGCAGCGCCTCCCCGCCATCCCTCGCGCAGCTGCGACAGCGCTCCCTTGCGACAACGAGAAGTTGCCGGGCCGTCAATGCATGCATGACGGGGGAGGCGACCGCCCCATGATACGCTTGCAGCGTTGAAACACGTGTTGAACGAAACATCGCCTCGAGGGACATCAGCGACGATGCCTGGGCCTTGCACGGCTTTGGCACCGCATACATTCGAGTGACCGGAGGGATCACGTGGATACGTCTGCAACAACCAATCATGGGGAATCGAACAACGCGAACGGCGGCTTCTCGCGCAGGACGTTCGTCAAGGGCGGCTTGGCCGCCGGCGTCGCTGCGCTGGGCGGAATGGCGCTGACGGGATGCGCCGCAGCACCGGCTTCATCGAAGCAGGCGGCTGCCGCCGACGCCGCCGCTCCGACCGACGAGATCACCGCGCGCCTGGTGGAGCGCGTGCACGACGCCAACCTGCCCGACGCGGCGCCCATCCTGCCGGTGGAGCCGCCGGCGTCGTGGGACGACGAGGCCGACGTGGTCATCGTCGGTGTGGGCGGCGGCGGTATCGTGGCCACGGCGTTTCTCGCCCAGCAGGGGCTCAAGGTCATCGGCATCGAGAAAGAGGGCCAGGTGGGCGGTGCGAGCCGCCATGCCTGCACGTTCGCCAACGTGTTCGGCGGCTCGAAGGACCAGAACGCGCTGGAGTTCAGCGTGCCCACGTTCCCGCCCGACGTGAAGGCGTTCACCCGCATGTACGAGGAGCAGAACGCCTACTCCATCGACGAGAAGTTCCTCATGAACCAGCTGCTCATGTCCGGTCCCGCGTGCGACTGGATCATGGAGCAAGACGGCATGAACATGGAATGCTTCGGGCCCATCTGGCACGACGCCGACGTCCACGCCGGCAAGCAGAGCGTGGTGCTGGGCATGAACAACCCCACGAACGCCATGGAAGCCGTTGCGCTGGCAGCGGGCGCCGACATCCGCCTGTCCACGAAGTGCGAGAAGCTCGTGGCTGACGGCGGTCGCGTGGTGGGCGTCGTGGCCAAGGGGCCGGATGGCAAGGAGCGCTACGTCAAGGCCGAGAAGGGCGTCATCCTGTGCGCGGGCGGCTTCGGCATGAACCGCGACCTGATCCGCGCCTACCTGCCGAGCGCCTACGAGGGCACCGTGCAAGGCGGTCCCATGCCGTCGCATACGGGCGAAGCCTTCCGCATGGGTCTGGGCATGGGCGCCGACTTCTCCGGCTTCGATTCGTGGAGCTGTTGGGAAGGCGCCATCGACGAGGAGACGGCCGGCGGCGACGGCCAGTTCTGGCACTATTTCTGGCACGGCGAGCGCCAGCTGTTCCACAACCCGTGGCTCATCATCGACAAGCGGGGCAACCGCCAGCCGTACTTCGCAGCCACGCAGGAGCTGTTCGCGAACCCGGGCGGGCAGATGGGCGACCTGAGCAACTGCGCGGCCTGGATGTCGGCGGTGGGCCACCATGTGTACTCCATATGCGACTCCGACTTCCCGACCACCGTGTTCGAGAAGAACGTGCTCACCGACGAGGGCACCGACCGCAACCGCATTCCCATCACCGACCCGAGCACGCTGATCGACACGAAGGGCCTCGTGTCGGCAGACTGGCTGGCCGAGGTCGACGAGGCGGTGGAGCGCGGCGCCGTGAAGAAGGCCGACACCATCGAGGAGCTGGCCGATATGCTGCTGCTCGACCGCGACGTGCTGGTGCGCGCGGTGAAAGAGTACAACGAGCTGTGCGAGAAGGGCGTGGATGACGAGATGTCCACGCCGTACGACCCCTCGTGGCTGCATCCCGTGGTGAAGCCGCCGTTCTACGGGGCCATCATCGGCAGCCAGATGGCGAAGACGATGTGCGGCCTGCGCACCGACGAGCATCTGCAGGTCATGCGCGAGGACGGCTCGCTCATCGAGGGTTTGTACGCCAACGCCACCACGGCAGGCGGCCTGTCGGGCGAGGCGAACTACGGTTGCTTCTGGAATTCGACGGTGTTCGGCGGCGTGGGCACCAGCTGGATCACCGGGTGGATCGCGGCGAAGTCGCTGTTGGACGCCCAGTAGGGTTGCGTCGGCGCGTCGGATCGGCTTCCGGCGCGCCGCGCTCAGCGCCGCATGCCGTTGCGGATGAAGCCGACCAGCTTGAGCGCCAGCGGCTTCGCAAGCGTCTCGCGATAGGCGAGGCACAGGGGCAGCTCGATCCGGTCGCTCGGATGGAACGGCAGGAAGACCGACTGCGGGTAGGCCTTCTCCATGCGCGGATCGAAAGGCTGCAGATGCACCCCGCCTCCGCTGCAGAACGCGTCGATGGCCTCGTCGTTCAACGGCACTTCGCGAAAGCTCGGATCGAAGCCGTGCTCGTGGCAGGCGGTAATGAAGGCGTTGGTGAACAGATCGAAGTCGAAGGGGCTTCTGATGGGAACCCCTTCGAGGTCGGCGATGCGGACGGACGCCCGCCTGCCGAAGGGGTTGGACCTCAGCGTGATCACGCGCGTCTCCACGGGGCCGAGCGGCACGAGCCTGATGCCGGGGCGCTTGTAGGTTCCGTGCACGAAGCCGAGGTCGATGGCTTCTTCCTCCAGGGCGTTCAGGATGGCGGTATCGGACATCTTGAACGTGGAGACGGAGCACCCAGGCGTGCGGTAGACGAACTCGTCGATGAGCGCCACCGCTTCGTGACCCTTGTTGAAAAACAGGTAATCGAGCGGGAACGACTTGAACGCGATGGCCAGCGATTCCGTCTGCCGCGCGCCCGCGCCCTGCGCTTGCACGTACAAGTCGATCTCGTCCAGCTCGCGCAGCACCGCTTCGGCGTGAACGAGGATCTCGCGGCCGTTTTCGGTGAGGCGCATCCCGTCGTCACGGTCGAACAGCTCGAACCCCATCTCGTGCTCGAACGAGCGGATGGCCTTGGAGACGGCCTGCTTGGAGACGTACAACTCCTCGGCGGCCTTCGCCGCGCTTCCGCAATGCGCCACGGCCGACAGGTATCTCAACTGATGAAGCTCCACGCAGCACCTCCCCTGTGCTCGCTTGCGCCCGCGCAGGCGCTATCCGCGTCCCAGCTTGCCCTTCACCTTGCCCACGATGGAGCCGACGAAGGCGGCTTCGGGCACGCGCAGCTTGATGGACAGGCCGAACGTCACCACAAGCGCCACGATGCCACCGGCCAGCACGTAGGCGAGGGCCTGCGGGATGGAACCGGACAGCGGCGCGACGAACATCTGCAGCGCGAACAGCACGCCGCTGCCCGCAGCGGCGCCCAGGCCGCCGAACAGAAGGCCGCGCGCGCACGCTTTCGCCACCGACCGCAGGCCGAACGGCCCGAGGCGGCGGCGCAGGTAGGCGAACAGGCACACGTCGGCAACCACGTAGAACAGCACCTCGGCCGCCGCGATGATCTCGATGGGGAAGCGCTCGACGTTGGCCGCGCCGAACATCGTGAGCGCGATCTGCGCCGCACCGGCCACGAAGTTGAACGCCGCGAACACGCCCATCTTCCGCAAGCTGGAGAAGATCTTCTGCAAATACGTGTTCACGCCGTACACGGGCAGGGCGAAGGCCAACACGGTCATGTACGTGGCGATGGAGTTGACGTTGTCCATGGTGAACGCGCCTGCATGGTACAGGGTGACCAGCGGCAGCGCGAACACCATGAGGTACAGCGCGAAGGGGATCATGAAGAACAGGATCTGGTTCGTGCCGCCGATGATGCCGCGCTTCACTCCTTCGGCGTCGCCTTCGGCCTGCATGTCGGCAAGTTCGGTGAACATGGCGGTGGTGATGGGCACCGCGAGAAACGCGTAAGGGAGCGTGAACCATTGGCGCGCGTACAGCAGGATGGAGGGGCCGTTGTCGGAGAACCCGTAAGCCGCCGCCGTCTGCACCGAAACCACGATGGTGGAGCACAGCATGACGAACAGCGCGGGGATGCCCAGCCCCAGCGTCTCGCGTAGCGCGGGGTCTCGGAAATCAACGCGGGGACGTATGCGGATGCCGTTCTTCTTGAGCGCCGGCAGCTGGATGGCCAGCTGCACGAACACGCCCAGCGGGTTGCCGATGGCGATGATATACAGCGCCATCTCCTGGTTCTGCGGCGCCACGACGGCGTACAGGATGAACGTGGCGATGACGATGACGTTGTTCGCCACGGGCGCGATGGACGACCACAGATAGTCGCGATTCGCGTTGAGCAGGCCCGACACGATAGCGCACGCTCCATAGAACACGATCTGAATGGCGAAGAACTGGAAGAAGAACACCGACTGGGCCATCTCGGTTTGATCGGAGTAGAAGCTTTGCGTGTAGATGGCCACCGACGGGAACGCGATGCACAGCGCGGAGATGATGCCGAGGAACAGCACCACGAGCGTGAGCAGGTTCGACGCGTACTGGTTGCCGGCCTGCTGCCCCAGTTTCTTCTTCACCGACAGGTACACGGGCAGAAACGCCGTCACGAGGATGCCGCCCACCACCATCTCGTACAGCATGTTCGGCAGCCCGTTCGCCACCTGGTACGAGCTGGACAGCAGCGTCGATCCCAGCGCGAACGCCATGATCCACGTGCGAGCGAAGCCGGTGATGCGCGAGATCATCACGCACACGCTGATGAGCGCCGCCGACGACCCGACAGCGGCGGCGGTGTCTTCCGGTTCGTGTTCTGGCTGCGGGACGCGGGTCAGCGTGCGATCGGCGCCCGCGTGCTTGCTGATGATGGGAAGCTCCGAGGTCGATCCGGGAAACGCCGCCCGCTCGGCGCGTGAGCTGGGCACCGAGCGGCGTGCGGCTTCGCGCGGATCGGGGGTCGAGGGCTCGAAGGGGTCTCGAGGCGGCGTGGTGCGGTCGAGGCCGGCGTGGCGGCCGCCGATGCGGATCTCCGAGGTTTCTCCGGGAGCGGCCGCGCGCAGACGCGCTTTCGCGCTCGTCGGATCGAGGCGAGGCTGCGGCTTGGGAACGACCTGCTGGGCCACGGCCGCCGCGATGACGGTGCGGTCGAGCCCGGCGTGGCGGCCGCCCACCCTGATCTCCGACGTCGAACCGGGGTCGGCAGCGCGCACGTGCGTGCGCTGGGGGCGTCGAGGCGCTTCGGCGGGCTGCTCGAGTGCCGGTTCGGCAACGCGCGTGTGTTGAGCTCGTGCGAGCTTGTCGGACATGGACGAACGCTTCCTCATGCTTCGGATATAATGACCCCATCATAGCAAACCCGGAAAGAAGACCCTCATGCACATCCTCATCGTACGCAATAATTCCAACTCGCAAGCCGTGGACGCATCGCTGCTGCTCGCAACGTATTTGGCCACGCAGGGCCTGGACTACACGCTGGTCGATTCGTCCGATCTGTCGTGCCGCTGCGACCATGAGGAGCTGAACGGAGCGCTGGCGTCGGGCGTCGAGATGGCGGTTGTGCTGGGAGGCGACGGCACCATCCTGCGCACGGCTCGCCAGATCGGGACCTCGGGCGTGCCCGTTCTCGGCATCAATTTCGGACGGCTGGGCTTTCTGGCGAACACGGGCGATGAGGGCGTGATCGCCGTGGTTGCGTCGGCGCTGGCGGGCGACGTGGTGGCCGAGCAGCGCACGAACCTGCGCATCGACGTGGTGTGCGAGGGCGAGCCCGACCCGTGGGGCGACGACGATGAGGCGGCGGCGCACGACGTGGACGATCCGGCGCGCACGTTCTTCGCGCTCAACGAGCTGGCCGTGACGCGCGGCGCCAACGGGCGCATCATCGACTTCTCGCTGGGTATCTCGGGCGCGCACATCGCCGACATGCGCGGCGACGGGCTGGTGGTGGCAACGGCCACCGGATCGACGGCTTACGCGCTGTCGGCGGGCGGGCCGCTGGTGGCTCCCGGCTTCAACGGCCTGGTGGCCGTGCCGCTGGCGCCGCACACCCTGCATTCGCGCGCTATCGTGACGGCGGCCAACGACGTGGTGGAGATGGACCTGTCGCTCAACCGAGATCCCCGCGAGGCCGCGCTGTTCGCAGACGGCGAGCTGCTCTCGTTCGACGCGCCGGTGAAGCGCGTCTACGTCAGCCGCGGAGCCGTTCCCACCACGCTGCTGCGCTACCGGCATGACGGATTCTACGAGCACGCCGCCAAGGTGTTCTTCTAAGAGGTTGGCAATGCCCCTGCGGCAGTCGCAACCCATCATCGCCCGAAAAACGCGCTCCAGCCGCTGAGGCGTGTTTTTCGGGCGATGATGGGTTGCGGCCCGGGAGGGGGGCGCTTACAGCCAAAGGCGGTAGGCGGTACTGCTTGAGAAATCGACCATCTGGATGCAGAAGTCGGAGGGATCGAGCTCGTCGAACGAGTTTTGGTCTTTCAAGGCGTTCTTGTTGACTTTGAACGGCAGGATCAGCGTCTGTGACTCTCCTGGCTCGATTCGGAGCAATTCGTCACGATTGTAGTTTTCGTTCGCGAACACGAATGCGTCGTCAAGCACCACTCCGGCTCCTAAGCTGTCGTCTATATAGTCGAGGTTTTCGCTCCACAACGTAACATGCTCAAGGGGCAGCTTGTACCATTGCTGTATAAGGTTGTCGGAGGCGTTGGTTATGGTTACGGTGACCGCTATAAGCTCGCTGCCGTCGTATACCGGGCGGTACGTCCCTGCGTATTCGGGATACCATTCAGCGAAGCCCTTGGTCGTGATGGTTTTGATTTCGGACACGGATAGGTCGATGTCGGGGCATTCGTACTCCCATTCGCCGTTCTCTTTGTAGAAGTCTACCAATTCGGAAGGGGTGCGTTCCACCTCGTCCGGATGTCTGACGTAACGTTGGCCTTGCGTGATGTTCCTTAGCTTCATCGTTGATCCCGGATCGAAATCGACGATCTTAGATAACCCGTATCCGGTTTCAGAATAGAGCCCGTCGCCGATGCGGGGCTCGGGCTCGCGGGGATCCCCTGGGATGTAGCGTCCCACGAACCAGCCCATCACGAGGGCTACGACGATCAAGCAGACGGTTCCTGCGGCTATGCGGACGGTTCGCGTGTTCTTCATGACGGCCTCCTCCGGTCGGCGGCGATCGGGTCGGTTCCCGATTCGATTCGAGCCGAACCTACCATTGCGCAAGGCGAAGCTGCAACGGTGATTTAATTCACCCCTGCTTTGATCTGGGTCGCATGCTATTGTAGGATCCAAGTTGGGGACGGCGGAACGCGCATGGCTTCGAGAAGGAAATCGGTATGACGGACATAATAGCAACGGCGGTGATCCTTGTCTGCGTCGGCGCGACGTTTTGCGCCACGTGCTATGCCATCGCGCGTTTCGCTTACTTCGATCGGCGTGCGCGAGCGGATTTGCTTCTCGCGTTCTACTGCGTTGTCGTGTTCGCCGGTGCGGTGGTCGGGTGCCTCGCGTTCACCGAAGCGTACGGAAACGTCGTGTCTGCCGCCTTCGCAGCCCTTCTGTGCGGATGCTCGGCAGCGGTAGGCGCGCTTCTGCGGAAAACGTGGGCTCAGACCGATGAGCTGGAGCGGCGGCGCGTTGAGGATTTGCGGGGGCTCGTCGATCGCTACCGCACGGAGGAGGGCTCGATCGAGTCACGGTGCGCGCATGCGGCGCGGACGTTCGATCTGACGCGGCGCGAGGAGGAGGTTCTGGCGCTGCTGCTCAAGGGCTGCACCCGTTCCGAGATCGCGCGAGAGTTGTTCGTATCGGGCGATACGGTGAAGACTCACATCCGCAACCTGTACCGCAAAACGGGCGTAACGGGAAAGGACGAGCTTGTTCAGGCGATAGGGGGAAGCGGCCTTGTTTAGGGCTTCCTCGCCCTTGGCACCTCATTGCAGAATAATTCATACCGCCTGATCGTATAGGCAAAATTGTCATCGTTTGAATAATTTTTTAGTGGCTCCAAATATTCCTTCAAACGCCATTGACTTGCCATCGCCCGTGGCGTATCTTAGCTAACTAAGTTTTCGTGTTTACGACAGGGGGACTGTCGAATAAGGGGTACAGTACGTATGAGCGAGCAAGACACGACGAGCACGCAGAGCCTTCCAGTAGATGATGCCGAACCAAATGCCACTCAACGCCAGACGGGCGGCGACAACGCTGCCGACGATGTCGCGCAGGGCAATGGTTTCGGCGCGACTTCTGATCCGGCATCTGTCGACAACGCTTCCGATGCCGGGGCTTCAAACGCTTCGCATCCCATTTCCAACATAGCTGCCGACGCCGCCAAGAATACCGGCAAGATCCTCGGCATGTCCAAGCATGTATTCGCCGCGCTGGTGGCCGTTGTCGCCGTGGGCGCTGCCGTAGGGGTTGGCGTCGTGCTGACGCAGCAGCCTGCGCTGGAAGACTGGTACGACTCGAACGCCGCGCAAGGCCAGTTCGAGGGCAAGTCGAAGGAAGAGATCCAGGCGGCGCTTAACGAGGAAGTGGCGAAGGGCATGATGAACATCTCCATCGCGGCGTCCATCACGTTCGCCGACGGCTCGTCCGAGGGCGAGGCGCGCATCGAGAACATCGCCGCGAACCCGATGGATCAGAAAGTGGTCATCACGCTGAAAGATTCGGGCGAGACGGTGTACGAGTCGGCTGCCATAGCGCCCGACCAGCATATTCAAACGATCAAGCTGACGAAGGATCTTGATCCCGGACAGTACGCCGCCGTGGCCACGTTCACCGGCTACGATCGCGAGACGCACAAGCAAACCGGCCAAGCGGCCGCTGAAATTGTTTTGAACGTCGAAGGCTAAGGGGCTTTCGACGCGGAAGATACGTAGAGCGCATCCGACAACGTAAGGGCACGTTAGAAAGGGAACTATCATGAGCAAGCTTACGAATTTGAAAAAGGGTATCGTTGGTGTTTGCGCGGCAACAATGCTAACGGGGCTATGCGCAGCTCCGGCGTTCGCGGTAACTGACAAAACGATACAGGGCTCAAATAATACTGCGGCCACGGGTACTAGCTCGGTCGATGTGACGGCGACAATAAATATTTCGGCAACAGTGCCTACGACCCTCCCCATCTCGATTACCAACGACACCATAACGGGACCTGGCGATTTTTCCATAGGCAATACCACCAAGGGCTTCGATGTTGCGTTGACGGATGTCAAGGTGACGAACAAAACTGATAATAATTTTACCTTAGCCTCTTCCGACACGACATTGGCTCCTAACGCATTGTGCGTGACCATATCGCAAAAGAATGATGTTACAAAGAAAACAGTGCTTACTGAGTCGAGCGCAACTGGTTTGAACTGGACTATAGGAAAAAGCACTGATGGGACGACGGCAACGCCTTTGGCTTTGACGATGGATATAAAATCAGGCACTCTGGATAAGACTTTTCTTTCCAGCTATTTTACCAAGGCTTCAGCATTCGACGTCGCTTGGACTATTGGGCTAGCGTAGAACTTACCCGACTGCAATAGAAATGGTTTCGATTTATGACGAAGCCGACAGCATATAGTATGCCCCCATGGAAAGCCGCGCTGAGGATCAGCGCGGCTTTCGCGCTTTGCGCGCTGTTGGTGTTCGGGTTGTTATGGCCGGTGCCGTTTTCGTTTGCGGCCGAGAAGGACGCGGGCGGTTCCGAAGCGGTCGAGGAGCCTGCGGCTCCGAAGACGCCGGTTGACGATATCGACAACGTTGTGGTCGAAGCGCCTTCGCACGCTCCCGCTCCAAGCGAGCCGAAGCCCCAATCCCGGCCTCTGCCCGACGCCGAGCCGGTTGCCCCCGATGCTCCCATCGTTCCCGAATACGAGCGTGCATGGCCTATCGGTGCGGACGATGCCTCGGCGGTGTTGGCTGAGCTGTGGCCCGACGGGACGTTCGTGGTCGACGGGTCGGGGGAAACGGTCGCGTTCGACGACGTCAAGGATGTCCCCTGGCTGGCGGCAGGCGTGGCCGACGACATCAAGCGCGTGATCTTCGCCGACAAGGTGGAAGCGACGAGCTTGGCTCATTGGTTCGAGGGATGCTCGAACCTGAGCGAGATCGCGAACGTGCCCGCCAGCGTCGAAGATCTGACGCGCGCGTTCTACGATTGCCCGAAGCTCGTCGAGCTTCCCGACGAATTCGCATTCGCCGACGAGGCGGTCGCGGATGAATGCTTCGGCTTCGAGGAGCCGGCCGAAACGCTGCTGGCCACGGTGTATCGCGGCGCGGACGAGAACGTGCTGAGGTACGCATGGAATCTCGACGGGCGCGAGCTTGTGAATCCCGATGCGCCGGAGCTGCCGACGGTTGAAGAGCCGGATGATTCCGCGGAGCCCAAGGATCCCGTCGAGTCTGAAACGCCCGAAGACTCCGAGGGCGTCGAGGATCCCGACGATTCGAAGGACCTCGATGCTTCCGCGGACGAATCTGTAGAGCAGCCGGCGGACGAGCTTACCGACAAGCTCGCGAACGCGCCCGCCGAAGAGGCGCCCGTCCCCGAACCGCCTGCCGAGCCGGAATCCGAACCTGCGCTCGCACCCCAAGAGGAAGCCCAGGTCAACATCACCGTCCCTTCGTCGGTTTCCATGGTTCTGAACGCCGAAGGCGACAACACCGCTCTCATCCCCGTTGCGGCGGCGAACCGCTCGGAACGCAACGTGGCCATCGTGGGCGTTCGTCTCAAGCGCGCCGACCAGGACTTGCCGGGGGGCTCGTGGTCGCTCACCACCGAAAGCGGCTCCACGACATTCGTGCAGGACGCGCGCTTCACACCGCTGGGACTTGAAGCGACGTTCGACCGGCCGGTGCTGCTAGCTGCAGGCGATGAGAACACGATGCTCGTGTGGCACGGAACGTTCACCGACTACGGTATGAAGACGCTGCTCAACGCCACGATCGACGCGGACGGCAACAGCTTCGCCTACGGCTCGATGATCTGGATCGTCGCCGCCGCGTAACGACGACGGGAGCATCTTCGCCCGAAAAACACGCCTCAGACGTTGGAGCGTGTTTTTCGGGCGAAGATGAGCCGCTGCGGGGGCAATCGTCTCGGGCTACATCGAATCGCGGCGCAAGCGCTCCGCTTCGGCGAGCAGCTCGGCAGGAACGCTGGCTGAGCTGCGAATCTCGTCAGATGAGCGCATAAGGCGCCCTTGCTCGTTGTCGTCGCCCACAAGCAGCCCGTTCGCGAAGAATACGCTCGATCCATCCAGAACCAGGTTGTATACCTCGAAATCGTGCGAAACGCACCCGATGGCTTTTCCGAGCGTCAGATTGCTCGTCGCGGGCTCGTGCGGAGCGAGCTCGATGCTTTCGATGGCGACGCAGCCGCCCTCCGTGCGAAGCCGATCGTCCACGACGACCTCGCTGCATCGCTTGACGCCCTTGTCGGTGAACAGGGGGTGGTTCCCCGTCGCGACGAGGTTGCCGCCTTGCGCGAGCCCGATGCGAACCAGCTCGGGCTCGCGCCCTTTGATGATGTCGCGTATATGCGCGGTTCCTGTTTCGGTTCTTACCAAATCGCCGATACGCAGGTCGCGAATGGGGCGCTGGCTGCCATCGGCCATGAGCACGAGGGTTGACGCTTCGACGCAACAACAACCGTTCATCTTGCACCGCCTTACTTGTGATTACTATTTGTGATAGTACCTATGCTGCTCGTACTTCGGCTCGCAGCAGACGTTGATGCCGAGGGTGCGGTACAGCTTCTCGTCGGTGGCCGACAGGATCACGCTGAAGAACGCGTCGCAGCCGTATAGGTCGTTCACGTGGTCGATCAGCTTCTTCGCCAGCGGATCGGTGGCCGAGCTGATGGACAGCGCGATGAGCGTCTCATCGGAGTGTAGGCGGGGGTTGCGGCTGTTCAGCTGCTCGGTTTTCAGGCGGCAGATGGGCGTGATGGCCTCGTCGCTGATCACGTCGATGTCGTCGTCCACGCCGGCCAGGCCCTTGAGCGCGTTCATCAGCAGCGACGATGCCGCGCCCAGCAGCGACGACGTCTTGCCCGTCACCACCGAGCCGTCGGGCAGTACCATCGCTCCAGCCGGGCCGCCGGTGGTCTCCTCCTTCAGCAGCGCCGCCGAGCGCGCGGGAGACAAGCTCGCGTTCACGCCTGCCTGGTTCATCAGCAGCTCCAGGCGTTCCATGCGCTCCTGGCCCACGCCCGAGCGCTTCACTTCCACCGCGGTTTGGAAGTAGCGGCGCACGATCTCCATCTTCGCGGCGTCGCGCACGGCCTCGTCGTCCACGATGGCGTTGCCGGCCATGTTCACGCCCATGTCGGTGGGCGACTGGTACGGGCTGGTGCCCGAGATACGCTCCATCATGGCCTTCAGCACGGGGAATATCTCCACGTCGCGGTTGTAGTTGACCGTGGTGATGCCGTAGGCTTCCAGATGGAAGGGATCGATGGTGTTCGCGTCGTCGAGGTCCACCGTGGCCGCCTCGTAGGCGATGTTCACCGGGTGCTTCAGCGGCAGGTTCCACACGGGGAACGTCTCGTACTTGGCGTAGCCGGCCGCGATGCCGCGCTCATGCTCGTGGTACAGCTGCGACAGGCACGTGGCCATCTTGCCCGAGCCGGGGCCGGGCGCCGTCACCACCACGAGGGGGCGCGTCGTTTCCACGTATTCGTTCTTGCCGTAGCCCTCTTCGCTGACGATGCGGTCGATGTCGTACGGATAGCCGGCGATAGGGTAGTGCAGGTAGCTTTTGATGCCCAGGCTTTCCAGGCGGCGGCGGAACGCGCCGGCCGAGGGTTGGTTCGCGTAGTGGGTGATCACCACACCGCTGGTGGCGAAGCCCATGGAGCGGAAGATGTCCATGAGGCGCAGCACGTCCTCGTCGTAGGTGATGCCCAAGTCTCCGCGGACCTTGCTCTTCTCGATGTCGTTGGCGTTGATGGCGATGATGATCTCCACCTCGTCGGCCAGGCTCTTGAGCATGCGGATCTTGGAGTCGGGCTCGAACCCGGGCAGCACGCGCGCGGCATGGTAGTCGTCGAACAGCTTTCCGCCGAATTCCAGATAGAGCTTGCCGCCGAACTGATTGATGCGGTTGCGGATATGCTCGGCCTGAAGCGCGATGTACTTGTCGTTGTCGAACCCGATGCGCATGGAATCCCTCTTCTTCTTCGAACCGTTCTGCTCTTGCACTAATGTAACAGCATACCACGATAGCGGGCGAACCCGCGTCAAACCATCAGCTGTACAGAGCCGCGTAGGGGTGCGAGGCGCGGGCTGTCATTTCATGCCGTTGACCAGCGACAGCAGCTCTTCTCGCGAGCTGACGTCCAGTTTGCGGTAAATATTGCGGATGTGGGTGCGCGCGGTGTTGTCGGAGATGAACAGCGTTTTGGAGATGTATACCGACCCGTATCCCAGGCTCAGGTACTGCAGTATCTCGCGTTCGCGCTTCGTGAGGGCGTACCCGTTCGCTAGCGTCACGATGCGTTCGTGCTGCAATGCATGCAGCGTATCGGTTTCACCTTCGTTCCGCATGCCTGCATCCTGCAAAGCGTCGGGATCGTCCGTCGAGCAAGCCTGCTGCCATGCGACGAAGCCGAGGTGCACCACCACGATGCAGAAGTATGAGGAAAGCACGACCCACAGGTACGGCCCTAAATTCACATCCGGCGGCACGTTCGCCTGCACCGTCATGCCCAAAAGCGATGCCGCACAGCTGAGCAGGAAGGCCGCCGAGAACACGAAGGGCAGAGGGAATTCTCCCGCCTCGGCCATGGCGACCAGCGATGAGAGCGCGAAGAGCGATAGCAGGGCGAGAGGCGCGTATACGAGCATCGCTCCCGCCACGAACAGCGTCGTCCCCGTCGGGAAGCTGCCCAGCACGATGCTCACCGCGACGCACGCCGGAACAGCCAAGCGGTCGATCAGCATAACGAACGGGCTTTTCAACCGCATTGCGCAAAGCGCCACGACGACGGCCGATGCAACGATGGCGCCCGTGTACTCGCTTCGTCCCGCTCCCACGTCGGCGTCGAACGAATAAGCGGCCATCATGAACGAGCAGACGAGAAAGCCCAGCAGCGGCACCCATATGATCGATAGGAATGTCCTGAGAGAAGATGCAAGCCCTGTCAGCGTGTTCGACGGGCTTTCCGCGTCAGGGGAGCCGGTGAAGCCGCCCCCGCCGTTTTCGATGCCGGAGACGCTCTGTGCGTCCTCATCCGTCTCGTGCGTGCATTTCTCGATTCCGAACAACAGGGGGAGAACCGATCCCGTTATGGCGAGAACGCCTTCCGCGGCTACCGCGAACGGGTCGGACAAAAGCGAAACGATCCAGGCGACAGCCGACGAGCTGGCGCACGCGATGGCACCGTAGAACATCACGCTGCGAAAATCCATTAGATACAGACGCACCCACCGCATGATCACCGGCGCCATGCATGCCCCGGCCGTGACGCCGAGCGCTGCGAACAAGACGACGTTACGGTATCCGGCTGCGAGCAGAATCCAGATCGCCACCAAGACTGCGGCGTACGTCCAAGCGCAGCCTGTGGCGATCGGGCGCCCTTTGCGCGTTTCGAAGCCAGGCCAGCTGGGGCGTTGCGCCGAGAAGAGCAGGATGGCGAGGGCTGTCGCAAAGCAAGAGAGCAGCATGGCGAAAAGAAAGTCGCCAGCGGGCGAGACGTTCGGTGCGAAACGCAGCATAAGGTAGGAGTTGGGCGGATAGAGGGGCGCCGAGGCAAGGAAAGCCGCTAACAGCAAAAGGCGGGGGCGGAAACGGATGGGAGGTTGGGCGGCTAGCCTGTTCAAGTACGTGCCGTTTGCCATGCGAAAGCCCCCCTTTGGCTTCTCCGATGTTTCCTGCCCATTGTACTCCAGCCGAGTCGTCCTTCGGACTCGCGTTCTCCGAAAGCCGGTCGCCTCGATGTCTTTTCAGTCCGATCATCTGGTAAAACGAAAAAATACTGCAACGCGGTGATGCGCTTCACGCACTGCGGTTATTCTCCCTGTTCCACGTGCGTCCTATGGTTGCGTCGTTGCAAGGGCGGCGCATGGAGCGCTGCTCGATTCACCCTGAAGGAGGGAGATCATGAACAACGAAAAGCAAAAGAAAGAGCTGGCCGACGGCCTCACGCGTCGCGGGTTCCTCACGCTAGGAGGCGTGGCGGCGCTGGGAGCGGGAGCAGCGTTGGCGGGATGTTCGCCGCAGGCGTCTTCGGCAAGCTCGGCGGGCGATGCTGCGACGGCTGCGAGCGCGGCCGACGCCGCCGAAGGACTTGCCCCGTCGCCGTGGGGAGACTATTATCCTTGGCCCGCCAATCCTCCTGAGATCACCGACGATATGGTGGAGGAAGAGCTTGACTGCGACGTGGCGGTCGTGGGTCTGGGCGTCTCGGGCGTCGCGGCGTTCCGTGCGGCGTCCGAGGGCGGCGCCAAGGTCGTCGGCATCGAGAAGGGTTCCATGCCGCAGCAGCGCTCCAGCCAGTACTGCTACTTGAACGGCAAGCTGACCGACACCTTCGGCCTGCCCCACCTCGACCTTGAGGCCATCATCAAGGAAGAGTTCCAGGAGTGCGCCAGCATCACGAATTACAATATCGTCCGCAAGTTCGTCTTGGGCGACGCGGAGGCTATGGACTGGTGGATCGAGGGCGCGGATTGCGAGATCCTCGAGAATTACGAGATGTCGATGGATCCCAGCGCGGACGTTCCCAACGGCGTCAGCTGCATGAGCGATCCGACCATCGACTGGGAGAGCGAGCCGCAGGCCGCTTTCCCCGAATGCCTGAACTTCACCGACCATCAGGCCGTGCTCGACAACAATTTCCAGAAGGGCCTCGATGCCGGCACGGGCTCCGAAGCGTATTTCGGCCATTTCGCCGAAGCGCTCATCCAAAACGATGAAGGTCGCGTGGTGGGCGTGTACGCGCGCAACGCCGATACCGGCAAGTACAAGAAGATCAACGCTGAAAACGGCGTGTGCCTGGCATCGGGCTGCTGTCGATCCAACGAGGACATGGTGCGCTACTTCGCACCGAACCTCATCTGGAACGGCAACGGCAACCCATGGCCGAACATGGACGTCGAGGGCAACCGCACCAATACGGGCGACGGCTACAAGCTGGGGTACTGGGCGGGTGCTTCCATCCAGCAGTACCAGTGCTCGCAGATGCACGTGATGGGGGGTCCGGGCGACACCGATTCGCAGAACGATTCCATGGGCTTCACCGGACCGCTGTTGCGCATCAACTACAACGGCGAGCGGTTCATGAACGAGGACACCTGCGCCGCCGATGCCGAGTATCCCATCGAGCTGCAGCCCAAGCACAAGTGCTTCATGATCACCGACAGCCACTTCGAAGAGAATGCTGCGAAGTGCGTGAACACGTTCGCGGCCACGCTCGCCGAGTGGGACGAGCGGGTGGGCGACGGCACCATCTTCAAGGGCCAGACGCTGCGCGAGTTGTTCGAGAGCATCGACGGCATGGACGTCGATGCAGCGCTGGCCACGGTCGAGCGCTACAACGAGCTGTGCGAGAAGGGCGTCGACGAGGACTACGCCAAGCAGGCGAAGTACCTGATGCCCGTGACCGACGACGGCCCGTACTACGCGCAGCGCATGGGCGTGGGCCTGTGCCTGGTCATGATGGGCGGCTTGGAATCCAACCAGAACGCCCAGGTGCTCGACCTCGAGCGCCAGGTGATCCCCGGCTTGTATGCGTCCGGCAACATCCAGGGCAGCCGCTTCGCTATCAAGTACCCCTTCCGTCTGAGCGGCCACAGCCACGCGATGGCCATGTTCTACGGCAAGGTGGCCGGCGAGAACGCCGCAGCCGGTTTGTAGACAACTAACCTGATCATTCGACGGTGCCGTCCTTTGCCGGATGTGCGCACCCCTCCCTCTCCGGTGCAAGGGCCGGGCACGCGCTCTCGATGCGCGGCGCCCGGCCCTTGCGCTGTCTGCGCCTCTTGCATCTGGCTCGCGCATCGGCTGCCGTGCCGTGGGTGTTACGGCTTTGTTAATTGCGCCGGGCAATGCGGCTCCGACCTCGTGCATGCCGTAGAATGAAAAGACGTTTGGAGGCAGGATCCGCTGTGCTCTTCGGGCGTATTTCGTGCGCGGCCAGGCGCCGTCTCCGAATCATATGAAGCACGCATAGCATGATAGGAGAATCATGGCCAAGCACATCTTCGTTACCGGGGGCGTCGTCTCGTCGCTGGGCAAGGGCATTACGGCCGCGTCGCTGGGGCACTTGCTCAAGGCGCGCGGGTACCAAGTGACCATGCAGAAGATGGATCCGTACCTCAACGTGGATCCGGGAACCATGTCGCCGTTCCAGCACGGCGAAGTGTTCGTCACCGAGGACGGGCACGAAGGCGATCTCGACCTGGGGCACTACGAGCGCTTCATCGACGAGAACCTCACGCGCGAGTCCAACTTCACGCAGGGATCCATCTACCAGAGCCTCATCGCGCGCGAGCGGCGCGGCGACTACCTGGGCGGCACCGTGCAGGTGATTCCGCACGTCACCGAGGCCATCAAGGCGCGCCTGCGGCGCATCGCCGACCAAACCGGCGCCGACATCGTCATATCCGAGATCGGCGGCACCGTCGGCGACATCGAGTCGCTGCCGTTCATCGAGGCCGCGCGCCAGTTCAAGAAGGAGCTGCCGTACGGCGACGTGCTGTTCGTTCACGTGACGCTGGTGCCTTATATAGCCGCAGCGCACGAGGTGAAGACGAAGCCCACGCAGCATTCGGTGAAGGAGCTGCGCTCCATCGGCGTGCAGCCCGACTTCATCGTGTGCCGCTCGGACCACGAGATCGAGGACGGCGTGCGCGAGAAGATCGCGCTGTTCTGCGACGTGCGGCCCGAGGAGGTGCTGGCCTGCACCGACGCGCCGTCCATCTACGAGGTGCCGCTGGGCTTGCACGAGCAGCGCTTCGACGAGATGGTGCTCGACCGGTTGTGCCTCGAGCGGCGTTCGGCCGACTTGGCGCCCCTGCGCTCGTTCTTGGCCGCGGCGGACGCTTGCGATGAGGAGGTGGACGTGGCCGTGGTGGGCAAGTACGTGAGCCTGCCCGACGCGTATCTGTCGGTGATCGAGGCGCTCGGGCATGCGGGGGTGCGCTGCGGATGCCGCGTGAACGTGCACCTCGTGGACGGCGAGGAGCTGTCGGACGCGAACGCGGGGGCGGTGCTGGGCGGCATGGACGGCATCCTCGTGCCGGGCGGTTTCGGCCAGCGCGCCTTCGAGGGCAAGATCGCCGCGGCTCGCTACGCGCGCAAGCAGGGCATTCCCTACTTGGGCATCTGCCTGGGGCTGCAGGCTGCCGTATGCATGTTCGCGCGCGACGCGGCCGGCATGTCCGGGGCCACGTCGGCCGAGTTCGATGCCGAGGCGGCCTTTCCCGTGGTGGACCTCATGCCCGAGCAGGAGGATGTGGAGGGCAAGGGCGGAACCATGCGCCTGGGAGCTTATCCGTGCAAGGTGGAGCCGGGCACGAAGGCGTTCGAGGCTTACGGCGAATCTATTATATATGAGCGTCACCGTCATCGTTATGAGGTGAACAACGCCTTCCGCGAGCGCTTGGTCGAAGCGGGGCTTTCGGTGTCGGGCGCGTCGCCGGACGGGCGGCTCGTGGAGATGGTGGAGCTGCCCGGCCATCCGTGGTTCGTCGCCAGCCAGGGCCATCCCGAGTTCAAGAGCCGCCCCACGCGGCCCCATCCGCTGTTCTGCGGTTTCGTGAGCGCCGCCGCCGTGCGTCGCGCCTAGGGAGGACGGTGGCGCGCTTCCTGCGGACGCGCAGCGTCCTCATCGCCGCGAAGGCGTGCTATCCTGTGAACTATATCATGCAGAGGGTTCGGCAGACGGGGCGCGGATGTTTCACGTGAAACATCCGTTCGACGTTTTGCGGTGGCGCGGCGACGACGAAGGTGGCGGATGGACGAGCTGTATCGAGAGTACCTGGCGTATCTGCGCGTCGAGCGAGGAAGCTCTCCGTTGACCGTGTCCGCGTACGCCGCCGACCTCAAGGACTACGCGCAGTTTCTCGAGAAACGCGGGGTCGAGTCGCTGGACGACGTCGATCGCGAGGTCATCGTAGCTTACGAGTCGGATCTGTTCGGCCGCGGGTATGCGGCCTCGACGGTGGACCGCCATGTGTCCGTGCTCAAGGGGTTCCACCGCTTCCTCGTGCGAGAAGGCTACGCGCGCCGCAACCCGGCCGACACTATCCAGCTTCCCAAGGCGCCCGACCGTCTTCCCGACGTGCTTTCGGTGGCGCAGGTGGACGCCATGCTGTCGCGCCCGCTGGACGAAGGCCCTCTGGCCCTTCGCAACCAGGCCATCCTCGAGGTCCTGTACGGTTGCGGGTTGCGCGTGAGCGAGTGCACGGGGCTCGATTTGGGCGACGCCATCTTGGAGGAAGGTTATCTTCATATCCTGGGCAAGGGGAATAAGGAACGCATCGCCCCCATCTCGGGCGCCGCGCTGCGCGCGCTGCGCGACTACCTCGAGCGCGGACGCCCCGAGCTCGTCCGCTCGTACGCGAAATCAACCTCGGCCGTGTTCCTCAATGCGCGCGGCGGGCGGCTGACGCGCCAGAGCGTGCACTCCCTCGTCGCCGAGGCCGGCCGCTTCATCGGCGTGGCGAACCTTCATCCGCACACGCTGCGCCATTCCTT
The DNA here is from genome assembly GCF_009875575.1 of Eggerthella sp. BIOML-A4. Taxonomy (NCBI): domain Bacteria; kingdom Bacillati; phylum Actinomycetota; class Coriobacteriia; order Eggerthellales; family Eggerthellaceae; genus Eggerthella; species Eggerthella sp. BIOML-A4. Next base: position 333,028 of record NZ_WWRX01000006.1, read on the forward strand.
CGCCACCCACATGCTCGCCGGCGGCGCCGATCTGCGCGTCATCCAAGAGATCCTGGGGCATTCGGACATCTCCACCACC
>NZ_WWRX01000007.1:0-120264 GCF_009875575.1 Eggerthella sp. BIOML-A4
GGCCGGCGGGGCGGGGCTTCTCTCCCGATGATACGCTTCGCCATCGGGAGACGCATCTATCGTCCCATAGGATGACAAGCGGCTCTACAGCAGCGCCAGCAGCTCGTCCACGCTTTCGGGGCGCGTCGCCCAGCTGGTGGCGAAGCGCACGACGGTGCGGCCGTCGGGCGTGCGCTCCCAGAAACCGAACGACGCATGTTCGGCCAGGCGCGCCTTCGTTTCGTCATCCAGCACCACGAACTGCTGGTTCGTCGGCGAGTCGATGGCCAGCTCGTAGCCCTTCGCGCGGAAGCCCTCGGCGATGCGCTGCGCCAGCTCGACGGCGTGACGCCCGATGCGCTGGTAGCGCAGCTCGCCGTCCTCCTGGTCGAACAGCACGTCGAACTGCAAACCCAGAAAGCGGCCCTTCGCCAGCAGCGCCCCGCGCTTCTTCATGAGCGTGAAGAAGTGGTCGTCCAGCCCCGGCTTCGTGAACACCACGGCCTCGCCGCAGAACGCGCCCACCTTCGTGCCGCCGATGTAGAACGCGTCGCACAAGCGTGCGATGTCGGCCAGCGTGACGTCGGCGCCCACGGCGGCCAGGCCGTAGCCCAGGCGCGCCCCGTCCATGAACAGCCTCATGTCGAAGTCGCGGCACACCTGCGCCAACGCCTCCAGCTCGGCCAGCGAGTACACGGTGCCGTACTCGGTGGGGTGCGAGATGTACACGGCGCCCGGTGCCACGATGTGCTCGCGGTTCTCGTCGCCCCAGTACGCCTCGCACAGCGCTCTTACCTCGTCGGCGTCCAGCTTGCCGTCGTGCTGGGGCAGCGGCAGCGTCTTGCGGCCGCACGCCTCCACCGCGCCGGCTTCGTGCGCGGTGATGTGGCCGGTGGTCGCCGACACGATGCCCTCCCAGGGCCGCAGGATCTGGTCGGCCGCGGCGGCGTTGGCCTGTGTGCCTCCCACCAGAAAGTACACGCTCGCGTGAGGGCACGCGCACGCTTCGCGGATGCGCTCGCGGGCGGCGGCGCACACCTCGTCGGTGCCGTAGCCGGAAGTCTGGTCGAAGTTGGTGGCGGCCAGGCGTTCGAGGATAGCGGGATGGGCACCCTCCATGTAGTCGCTGTCGAAGTGGAGCATCGTGGTGTCGGTTCCTTTCTGATGAGGGGGTATGGTAGCAGGTGGGCGGTGTTGCGAATCGTCCGCGGTCAGCGGCGGCTGGGCAGCACGCGGCGCTTGGGTATGACGATAGCGCGCGGTTCGAGCGCGAACAGCTCGGATACGGTGAGCGTCTCCTCGCGGGAGATGGCGCCGTAGCGGCAGGTGTCGGTGCAGGTGCCGCAATCGCGGCAGAGCGCGGCATCGAATTCCAGCAGGGTGCGCCCGCCTGGCGCTTTGCCGGCCTTGCGCAGCGCCTTCGTGAGGCAGAAGCCCGCGCATAGCGCGCAGCCCGAGCAGCGCTCGGGATCGATGTCCACGCGCGGCGCAAGCGCGCGCGGCACGACGGCATCGCCAGCCGGGAGGCCCGCGGCGTGCAGGTCGTCCAGCAGCTGCCAGCGGCGGCGGTCGGGCTCGGGCGCGGGGGCGTCGGTCGCGCTTCGGCCCGTCAGCGCGTCCATCTGCGCCGACGCTGCATCGGTGGCCGCTTCCACCAGCGCCGAGCGCGCTTGCGAGAACAGGCCGCGCCGCGACACTTCGCCAGCGGCGTCCTCGTCCTCGGACGCGGCTACATCGTCGACGGTTTCGACGATGCTCGCAGCGGCGTCGAGCTGCCACGTGTCGAGGATGCGCTGAGCCGAGCGCACCGTTTTCGGCAAGTCGACGACGGCTTTGGCGTGCTCGCACGAGGCGCACGGAGCCGTCAGCAGCAGGATGCGCCGCGCGCCCGCGCGCGCCATGTGCACGATGAGCGCCTCGTCCACCCACGCCAGACAGGGAAGGGCGACCGTGCGCTCGGCATCGATGCGACCCGCGCGCAGGGCGCGCTCGCACGCGAATCCAGCGCAAGCGGGAGCGACTGCGGCTTGCGGAGCCTCGACCTGGGCTTCCGCATCGCGCGTCCCGATCGAATCTCCCTGACCCTCGGCCTCTTCCACCGCAAAACCCGCCGCCCGCTTCGCCGCCGCGGCTCCCGCCCGCGCGCTCGCTTCCAGCAGCGCATCGTCGTCGAGCGGCGCTGTCGCCAAAAGCGCGGCGGTGGGGCACGCCGTGACGCATCGGCCGCAGCGCACGCAGGCGTCATCGTCGATGCGCGGTCCGGCCGGGCCGTTTTTCGCCACGGACCCGTATGCGGCGGCGGGCGACGCCTCCGTATCGCGCTCCAACCCGACGGCGATCGCGTCGACCGGGCACGCTTCGGCACAGCGCGTGCAGGTGGAGCCCAGATCGCGCTCCGGCAGACAGCGCTCTTCATGCAGCAGCGCCACCATCGGTCGCTCGGCCAGGCGTTGCGCTATGTCGATGAGATTCGGCATCCCGTTCCCCCAGGGTCTTCTTTCGTCTCTTCGTCTGCCGACGCATGCCGTATGCGCGGCGAGCGCCGGCATCCTATTCTACGACGCGTACTGTTCAAGATAGTCGAGGATCTCCTGACGGGAGTGCAAGCCGGTTTTAGCGTAGATTCGCTTGATGTGGGCATGCGCCGTGCCCTGCGTGATGAACAGCTCTTCGGCCACGCGCTTCTGCGTGTAGCCGAGCGCATACAGCGCCATCACCTCGATCTCCCGATCGGACAACAGGAACTGCTTGCCCATCTCTTCGGCGTTGTGCTTCATGGAGGCCTGTCGCATGTCCGCAAGGCTTTCGTGTTCGTCGAGTCCCATGATCTTGAGCATGCTCTGTCGTCGTGCGCTCTGCTCCTCCTGTTCCTCGGCGTTGCGACGCGTGATATTGAGGAATTGCACGAACACCACTTGCGTGGAGAGGACCACCATGGTACCCATCGCGGCGCTCATGAGCATGTCGTTGGAGAACAGCTCGTGAGCCGCCAGCAACGCGATACGCGCTACGGCGCGGCAGCCTAGCCACACCAGCCATCCTGCGATGGCGTAATAGTACGGGTCGCGCCATCCGTAGCTCATGAACGCGATGATGACGTACCAGGTGAATCCCACCATGAGCGCGTTGAGCGTGGTGGTGAATACCGCTCCTATGTCCAGCATGTCGGGAAATCCGGCATAGGCGATCAGCGCGAAGCAGGCCAGCAGCTCCATGATCACGAAAATCCCTACGGTCATGACGCGTTCTCGCCGCTTCAGCACCAATACGATCAACGCGGCGCTCACGCCGATGGTCAGCGCAGCGTACGCGATGCGCGTAGCGGGCGTGAACGCGATGGAGGTGCCGTCGGGGTAGCCGCGCAGCAAGCCGATTACGATAGACAGGCATCCGATGCCCAGTGCAGTGGCAGTGAGGAACTGCTTGCTTTGCAACATGGTTTTTGAGAATCCGAAGTAATCGTTGGCCTGCGTTGGCGAGACGATGTCATGCGGTTGGCGTTGCCTGCGCGCCCATATTATGCAGGGATATTGCAGCAGCACGAGCGCGGCGGCAACGAAGTTTCCCGCGAATACGGGCAGCAGCGTGCACAGATAAATCTCCACTTCGCTGATGATGAGCGCGGCGAACACGAAGACGGCAGCCGTGGTCGTGCTCGTTCCGCGGGCGCGGCGCAGCCAATAATAGATGGCGCCTGACGACACGAGGGTGCACAGCGAGCTCAGCGCGAAGCGCTCGATTTCGTCGCCGATGCCGAAAAGGTCGAATACGGCGAGAGCCATCAGCACAAACGCTTCCAGTGCGACGCATGTGCGCATGATCACGTTGGTGACGTGCTTGCTGATCGTTCGTTTGCTGAGGACGATGAAGACCAGGAACAAAGCCAAGACGACTAATGCCACCAGCATGGCGCCGTCGGTGAAAATACCTTCGTCGGTGCTGGTGTAGCTTCCATGGCTGGCGACGATCAGTCCGGCCCGCCCGAAAGCCAGACCAAGGATAAGCGGCCAGAGCGGCGCGAAGCGATGTGCCGCCCCCTCGAGTCCGTTGCGGGCCTGGTTTTGCTCGGCGCCTGTTGGAGTCGGTGCTGTTGTCGTGCGTGCGCCCAACCGTACACTCCCTCCCCGTGCTTGGTACGTAGTCGACGCGGACGCGTCCTCCATTCACCTCGATTTATCCTCAAAGAGGGGATGGCGGATGCGCGCCGTGGGTCATCATACCATACGAAAAACAACGCAGGGGAAAGGAGCGATGCGGTGGTTGACTTAGAAGCTCAGCGAATTCGAGACGAAGTGATCCGGGCTATGGCTGAACAAGGAGAAGATATCGAATCGCTCGGTTTGAAGGTTCCCGACGAAGCGGAAAGCGTCAGCGCGCCTATAGCGATGCCCGCATGGGAGCGTGTTGCCGAAACGGCTGCCGATAGTCGCGAGGGGGAAGCTGCCGAGGCGCAATTGAGCGACGAAGAGGTCGAGCGTCTGTTTCTGACGGCGGTATTCGATGACGTGCGCGCGCAGTCTGCGGATGCCAAGCTTGTTCAGCCGTCGCAGTGGTTGAAGGCGGGCCTCGTACCGGCGCATTTCTCGGCCGAAGACTGGGAGATGTTCGTGTACGAGTACCTTGAGGATCGCAGGGCTGAGCGCGACGCGCGCGTCGTTGCGGCTTCCGCGACCCCCGTTCGCACGGCGACCCGTGCGGTGGGCGTTCCCCGCATTCTGCGCACGGAGGAGGAGCCCGAGTCGGAAGGCGCTGCGACGGCGAAGGGCGCAGAAGAGCCCCGCCAGCCCGAGCGCAGCTCCGAAGCCTCAGAGGAGCTCCGTCATCCTGAGCGCAGCGCCGAAGGCGCGGAGTCGAAGGATCCCGAGCGGCGCGATAGCGCACAGGATGCCGAAACTCTGGCCGATCCTCCGTGCGTTCCCTGCGACGATATCGTTGCGCTCGTCGGCAAGCACAGCTACTACCTGTACTCCACCGAGCGCATGACCGATGCGTACGCGCGGTGGTCGTTCCTCGCCAGCGAGGACGATCGCGTGCTCACGTTCGTGGAGTGCGTGCGCGACGAATCGCGGAAGTACCCGCGCCCCATGGAGGCGTCGTCGCTGTCCAACGAGCCGTTCAACCTGTCGGCCGATGAAATCGACGAGTTGTGGCGCACCGTGCGCGACAGCGGCGCCTATCCGGACCTCGATACCGTCGCTGCGTCGAACGGCGACGTGTACTACTTCTCCACCGAGTACCTGACGCCCGCCTACGCCAAGTCGCTCGCAGAGTGGAACTCCGTCGAGCGCGACATGTTTCTGTAAACGCTATCGCGCCCGTTCGGCGTACTTGCATTAGTCGTCCTGAGCGAAGCGCTGCAGGCGCGGAGTTGCAGGATCTTGCTAGAAAGAGAGGTTTTCCATGGAAGACGAAGCTCGCAACGTGTACCGCGAGGTGCAGGATCGCCATGTGCTGCGCACGGCCGACGTGTACCAAACCGAGATCGAGGACGGCGTGACGGGCTACTCCGACACGCTGCTGTCCGTGGTTGCGAACTTCCGCAACGGCGGCGCCCCCGAAGGGTTCAACGCCCAGAGCATGGTGGGCAAGTCGAAGCGCGGAGAGGTGGCGCTGCGCCTGTTCGCCGTGATCGACCCCGACACGCGGACGTTCGTGCGCGCCGGCTTCAAAACGCGCGGCTGCCTGGCCGTCACGGGGTGCGCCAGCGTGGTGTGCTCCATGCTCGAAGGATGCACGTTCGACGAGGCGCTGGCCATCACGACCGACGACGTGAAGACGGCGCTCGACGGGGTTCCCGTGGACAAGGTGTACACGCTCCATTTCGCCATCGAGGCCGTCCGCGCCCTCATCGGCGATTATCTCGTTCGCCAAGGGGCCTCCCTCGAAGAGCTTGACGCAGTCGTCCCCTGCAACTCCCTGAGCGTCCCCTGCATGATCTGCGAGCACTGTTCTTTGAGATCCACGAGAGTGGAGTTGAAGATGGCGAATGCGTAGAGCCCCGTCATCCTGAGCGCAGCGACCGTAGGGAGCTGAGTCGAAGGATCCCGCGCGGCGCCAGCGGAAAACGCCGTGGCTATCGTTGCATGGGATCCTTCGACTTCGCGCTGACGCGCTGCGTTCGGGATGACAACCTGCTGCGCCCCCGGTTCCTGCCGGAAAAGAGAACGCCCCGGATTCGGGGCGTTCTCGTAGGGGGCGAGAGCCGCAGAGGGGTTGCGGCCCTGCGGAGGATTGCTCTACGGCAGCAGACCCAGGCTGTCCAGCTCTTCCTTCACGTCGGCCATGCCGTACTGGTCGAGGCAGGCGGCTGTCGGGCAGCCCTTCTCGTGATCCCAGCCGAATGTGTCGTACACCATGCCCAGGGCGGTTTGGAAGTCGTCGCGGTCCATCTTGATGGTGCCCTCGGTGAAAGGCTTTTTGTCCGGGTCGATATCGAACGTCCAGGCGCACATCACATCATGGACGTTGCGCATGTCGTTCTCGCCCCTGGTGCCGTCGTCCTTCGTCATGCCGCGCACGGTGTTGGCGCGCTGCAGCGTCATGATTCTGGCGCCGGCCTGGTACAGGTCGTCGGTGGTCACGTCCTCGCCGGTGACGGCCTTGAAGAACTTGGCCTCCAGGTCCAGGTCGCCGCGGTAGTTGCGCGCCTTCGTGGGGCTCATGGTCATGGGCCACGTCCAGTTGCACAGCGTCAGCGAGTCGTGCAGCACGTCGGTGACCACGCTCCACCAGGCGAAGTTCGCCTTGCGTTCGTTCATGGGTGTGTAGTTCTTGTTCTGGTCGATGGCGTCCTTGCCGCCCCACACCTCTTCGGCGATTTCCTGCTTCAGCTCGAAGGGCAGGCCGCAGCCTTGGAAGTTCACGGCCGAGTGGATCATGTCGTCGCGGTTGAACATCATGTTGTACACGCCGCCCACCTGGCCGAAGCACTCGATGGCGTGGTGCACGGGCCAGCCGCGGTAGTTGATCAGCTGGCTGGGCTGCTGATCGAACCAGCCCTTGTCGTCCCAGCGCTCGGTCCAGTGGTACGGGCCGTAGGCGATGTGGGCGATCTCGGAGTCGTTCTGGGCGATGTCGTTCAGCAGCTCCACCATGATGGTGGGGTCGTCGTTGTAGATGCGCTGCCAGTCGTACTTCGCCTTCTCCTCTTCGGGAAGTACGCGGTCGAACACGCCAGCCTTGATGCAGTGCGCCAGGTCGCGCCACAGCTGCGCGTAGTTGCACCACAGTCCCAGCTCGTCAATGGTGGTGCCGATCAGCGTGTTCCATACAATGCCCGACTCGCTGTCCTCGGCGATGCCCGTCTTGAGGATGCCCTCCATGTACTTGAACGGGAAGTTGGCCGCGCAGGTGTTTCCCGACGTGGTCTTGCCGCCCAGTTCTCCGGTGCGCTCGGTGCGCAGGTCGGAGTAGCAGTGGATGGGGCAGCCGTGGCAGCCGTCCATCTTGATGGTGTACTTCTCGGCCACCTCGCCCAGGTCGTACACCGACTTCATGCAGCGATAGCCCACCGTGTTCAGCTCGCCCGGCTTCGGCTCGCCCGTGTCGATGGGTCCGTCTTCGGCCATACCCCAGGTCAGACCGCTACGGGCGGACCAGCGGGATCCCTTGTCGTAGAATTCGGCCCATTCCTGCTGCGTCTGCGGAACCACGTGGTTGTTGTTGGAGCCGATGACCTCGCGCAGCATGTAGTCGGACAGGTCGGCTACGGCTTGCGGGTCCTTCACGTTCACGCTGCCGTTGCCCTGCACCACCAGCGCCTTGACGTTCTTCGATCCCATCACCGAGCCCGTGCCGGCGCCGGCGGAGTGGTTGCGCGCGTTGATGATGCACGCGTACGGAAGCAGGTTCTCGCCGGCGGGGCCGATGGCGGCCACGCACGCCTCGACGCCTTCCTTGCGGCACAGCATCTCGGTGGTCTCACGGGTGCCCATGCCCCACACGAAGCCGGCGTCCTTGATCTCCACCTTGTCGTCGACGATGTTCAGGTATACGGGGTGGTCGGATGCACCCTCCAGAACCACGGCGTCCCAGCCGGCCAGCTTGATCTTCGCGCCGATCATGCCGCCGCAGTGGGCGTCCACCACTAGGTGGTCCTTCGTGAACGTGGACAGCGAGCAGATGGTGGTGCGGCCGGCCAGGGGCACGCCGGAAGCCGTCAGCGGTCCTACGGCGAAGATGAGCTTGTTCTCGGGGGAGAAGGGGTCGGTGCCGGCGGGCACTTCGTCGTACATGATCTTGTTGGCCAAGCCCATGCCGCCGATGTACTCCTTGTAGGGGTCGGTCGGCTGCGTCGTGATCGAGCCCGTGCTCAGATTGACGCGGAGGATCTTACCGGCCCATCCATACGATGTTTCGTCAGCCATGTTGCATCTCCAAATCTTGGATAGATTACTGAGGTTCGGTGTTGTGTGGGAACCTGCGTGGGCGATGCGAGCGCTGACAACAATCGTCGTTCGCCAGTATGCCGACAGAGGCGGACGAGGCATCCCCTCTTTGAGGGTATTTTGAGGAACTAGCCGATCAGCGGTAAAAAGTACCTCAAAGAGGGGAGGGGCCGTGCACGGGGCCATCCTATACTTTCGTGCGTTGTGTGGGGCTGCGCGCGGAGCGATATCGAGCGCAAGCCGTCGCCGCGAACGTTCCATTCGGGGCGGTTCCCCTAAAAGGGGCATCGAACACTCGCGCGACGACGGGACGAGGAAAACGACACTCACCGTACCTATGTGAGGGAGGGAGCACTAGGCTATGTCAGATTCCAATCTGAACCAGAACACCTCCGAGGATACGAGCTTCCCGGCCGCTGCGCCGGAGACGAACGCATCCGCGCCCGCGCCTCAGAGCGCCGGGCCCGAAGAGGAGCCCAAGCAGAAAACCTTTACGCGCCGCACGGTGCTGGCAATGGCCGGCTGCGGCGTTGCCGGCCTCGTGGTCGGCGGCGTGCTGGCGTCGTGGGGCGTCACGTCGGCCTCGATCGCTTCGGGGCGCATCGAGATACGCACCACGCCCACGAAGATGATCGTGACCGACCGTGCCCGCTGCTCGGGCTGCCAGCGATGCGAGATGATGTGCACGCTGAAGAACGACGGTCGCGTGTGCCAGCACATAGCCCGCGTGCGCGTGTGGCCGAACTACAACTTCGGTGCCAGCGTCGATACCAAGGACGGCATCTACGATAACTGCGAGTTCACTGTCGAGCACTGCAAGCAGTGCGCCGACCCGGCATGCATGAACTACTGCCCGGTCCACGCGATCTACGCCGACGAAGAGTCCGGTGCGCGCACGGTGGACACGAAGAAGTGCATCGGCTGCGGCATGTGCAGCCAGGCGTGCCCGTGGAACATGCCGCGCGTCGACAGCGAGACCGGCGTATCCACGAAGTGCATTTCGTGCGGACGCTGCGCCGAGCAGTGCCCGAACGGCGCCATCAAGTTCATCGATTGGGAGGATATCGCGCAGAAGGTCATCGACCAGGGCGTCGTGAGGACGACGACCCTCGTGCAAGCGTAGGCGTGATCGCTGGACATGTCCGGTTTCGGCCCGCTGAAAGCGCGGCCGATCCGAAGAGATGCGGAAAGGAGGCAAAAGCCATGGAATACGACGAGATGTTCACGGTGCTGTCGATGTGTTTCGCGCCCGTCGGGCAAGACGAGTGGAAGCAGCTGGTAGACGGCCCGCTCTGGTCGGATTTTCTTGACGCCGCTCGGCGCGGCTTGCAGGACGACGACGCGCTCGGCGAGCCGACCAGCCCGATAGCCCGCGTCCGCAGCCGCTGCCCGCTTCAGGAGTTCCTTTCCGCCGGCGAGGTGAAGGCGCTGTTCACGCCGCCGACGTACGACGAGAAGCGGCTGTTCGCCGCACGCCACTTCACGGGAGGGCTGCCGGAATCGGCAGTGCCGGCAGAGTCGTTGTACACGACGTGGTCGAACGGGTCGCTGCCGTCTCCGTTCTCGAAAGCCGAGGGCATGTACCAGGGAGATTCGGCGCGCTATATGCGCGATCTCGTGGAGCGCATGGGCATGCGGGTGCCGCCGGAATTTTCGGCGTGCCCGGATCATCTTGCGCTCGAGCTCGACCTTGCAGCCGTGCTGCTGCGGTCGGGGATGCGAGATGCCGCCCGCCAATTCGTTTTGGAGCGGTTCTCGTGGCTCACCGCGTATCGCATGCGCCTGCTGGAGCTTGCCGACGACGCCCGGTTCTACATCGGGCTGGTCGACGTGCTCGTGGGCATGCGGGAGCATCTGGCGTTGACGTCGGGTGCTGGCGAGCAAGGGATCGACGCGGATGCGCGTGCCGAACGCAATCGTTTACACGCATGCATATAAGAGAGGAAGCAGCTATGTCAGAACACGCTATAACCAGGCGGAGCTTCCTGGCTGGCAGCGCCGGAGCGGTCGCGCTCACGGCGGCGGCCGGCTATGTGAGCTTCGACGCTTGGGAGCAGGCGCACGCTGATGACGGAGCCCAAGGGGGAGAAACCAAGACCGTCCATTCGCTGTGCAACGCCTGCTCGAGCAAATGCGGTTTCACGGCGTACGTCGTCGACGGGCGCCTGACGAAGCTTATCGGCGACGAGGACCATCCGTACGCCCAGGGCAAGCTCTGCGCCCGTGGCTACGGCTATTCCCAGATCGCCTATTCGAAGGATCGTCTCACCGACCCGCTCAAGAAGAACGACAAGGGCGCATTCGAGGCAATCTCGTGGGATCAGGCCTACAGCGAGATCGCCGAGAAGGTGAAGGCCATCATCGCCGACAGGGGGCCGCAGGCGCTTGCCATGGTGCAGGATCCGCGCCCGTCGGGCAAGTACTACACGAAGCGCTTCATGAACGCGCTGGGCTCGGCGAACGTGTACACGCACGGCGCTGCCTGCAACCTGTCGAAGGAAAGCGGTTTCACCCAGGCCATCGGCGCGGCCAGCTATGCGTCCGACATGGAGAACTCCAAGATGACGATGTTCATCGGCCGCAGCTACGCCGACGCCATTCGCCCCAGCTCGGTGGCAGAGCTGCAGCGCGCCCACGAAAACGGCGCGCATATCGTGCTGGTGGATCCGCGCTGCAACAACTCCATCGCGTTCGCCGACGAATGGGTGCCCATCAACCCCGGTACCGACTTGGCCTTCCTGCTGGCCATGTCGAACGTGTTGGTGACGCGCGGCCTGTACGACAAGCAGTATGTGGCCGATAACGCGGTGGGTTTCGAGGATTGGGCCGCGTCGCTGGCCGACTGCACGCCCGAATGGGCCGAGAAGATCACCGGCATCCCCGCAACCACCATCGCGCGTTTGGCCGTGGAGTTCGCCGAAGCCGCCCCCGCGGCGTCCATCGAGCCCAGCTGGCGCGGCGCTTTCGGCTGCTCGTACGCGAACTCCGGCGAGACGGCGCGCGCAGTATGCCTGTTCAACACGCTGCTGGGCTGCTGGAACCAGGAGGGCGGCGCCATCTTCACGCCCAGCGTGTCTGCGGGTGATGTGGACAAGGAGAAGTTCCCCAGCGTGCCGAAGCCCGAGGCCAAGATCGCCGGCACCGAGGAGTACCCGCTGGCGCTGACCAGCATGGGCACGAACCTCTTCGCCGCCGAGCAGGCCAAGAACGGCGACATCAAGGGCATGTTCTTCTACAACTCGAACATGGCCGCCGGCTATTCGAACACGGCGTACTTGGCTGAAGCGCTGTCGCAGCTGGACCTCATGGTGGTCGTGGACGTGCAGATGTCCGAGACGGCCCTGTTGGCCGACTACGTGCTGCCCGATACCAGCTACCTCGAGCGCCTCGAGCTGCCGGAGTTCATCGGTGGCAAGGTGCCGGCTGTCGCGCTGCGCGACCAGGTGCTGGAGAAGGTGCATCCCAACACGCGTCCGGTGGACCAGATCTTCTCCGAGCTGGCCGAGGCGTGCGGCGTGGGCGAGTACTTCCAGTTCAGCGTGGACGAGCTGGCCGACGCGCAGCTCCAAACCGTGGGCCTGTCGCTGGAAACGCTGAAGAAGACGGGCACGGCGCACTTCCCCGAAAAGGAGTTCTCCTACGGCTCCACGCCGAAGTGGAAGACGCCCACCGAGAAGGTGCAGTTCGCCAGCGAGGCGTGCGAGAAGGCGGGGCTGTCGCCCTATCCGGTGTGGGTCGAACCGGCCGTCATGCCCATGGGCGACGAGCTGCGCTTGATCGGCGGCAAGCAGGCCATCCACAGCCACACCCAGACGGCCAACATCGAGGACCTCATGCAGATCACGAAGGACTACGACCTCACGCGCGTGTGGATGAGCGCCGACACGGCCGCCCGCCGCGGCATCGCCGACGGCGACGAGGTGGAGGTGTCCAACGGCCAGCACACGGGTCGCGTGCGCGTGAAGGTCACGCAGCGCATCAACCCGACGGCGTTGTACATGCCCAGTCACTACGGTTGCTCGTCGCCCGACCAGCACACCGCCTACGAGGTGGGCCTGCGCCAGATGGACTACGTGCCCTTCCGCATGGAGCCGGGCTACGGGTCGGCCTGCACGCAGGAGACGGTCGTCAACGTTAAGAAGGCAGGTGCGTAATGGCTTGCTACGGAATGCTCATCAACACGAAGAAGTGCATCGGCTGCTACGCCTGCCGCGTGGCCTGCCAACGCCAGAACAACCTGTTGCCCACCGAGGACTTCATCCGTTACGAGGAGCACGAGGTGGGAACGTATCCCAACGTGCGCGTGGAGACGGTGCCTTTGCAGTGCATGCACTGCGAGGACGCCCCCTGCGTGGCGGTGTGCCCCACCGGCGCCGCCTATATCGGCGCGGACGGCATCGTGGGCGTGGACCACGGCCGCTGCATCGGCTGTTTGTACTGCATGGCGGCGTGCCCCTACCAGGTGCGCGTGCGCAACGAGGAGACGGGCGCGGTGGACAAGTGCCGCTTCTGCACGGTGTCGGCCGAGACGACGGGCACGAAGATGTGCTCGTGCGTGGAGGCTTGCCTGACGGGGGCGCGTATGTTCGGCGATCTGGACGACCCGGACAGCGACATCTCGAAGGAGATCGTCGCGACGAACGCGCAGCCTATCGCGGGCGACCTGACCAAGTCCAAAGTATTTTACGTGAGGTGATGAACGATGACGTTTGAACCTATTTGGGGTGCCATCATCGCATGGTATCTGTTCCTCGCCGGTCTCGGCGGCGGCGCGTTCGTGACCTCGGCTTTTCTGGGGTGGCGACATCCCGAGGCCGTGTCGATGCGCAAGATCGGGCATCTGGTGGCGCCTATCGTGGTGATCATCGGCCTGTGCTTGCTGATGTTCGATGCGAAGGCGGGCCTCATGAACCCGCTGCGCTTCGCCCTGCTGCTGACGAACTTCGGATCGGTCATGACCTGGGGCGTCGTGTTCCTCGGCGGCTTCACGGTGATATCGCTGGTCGTGGTGGTCCTCGACTTCATGAAGAAGCGCGTGCCGGTGTGGCTCGATATCGCCGGCGTGGTGTTCGGCGTGGCCGTGGCCATGTACACGGGCGCCCTGCTGGGCGTGTGCAAGACGTTCCCGCTGTGGAACAACGCGCTGCTGCCCATCCTGTTCCTCGTGTCGGCCATGTCCACCGGTGCGGCGTCGGTGCTGCTCATCGGCATCTTCAGGCACGCTGACGAGTTCAACCGCGTGGGCGTGCTCAAGAAGTTCCACTTCTGCCTGCCCGTCATCGAGCTTGTGCTGATCGCTGCGCTCATGTTCATCACGTGCACGAATTCCACGGCCGGCTGGAACTCGGTGATGTCGCTGCTGGTCGGCGGATACGCGCCGCTGTTCTGGATCGGGCTCGTGCTCATCGGCCTCGTGCTGCCCACAGCGCTGGAGACGTGGCTTCTGTTCTTCAGCCCGAAGGAGTTCGAGGAGAGCCGCAAAGCTCACTGGATCAGCGCCGCGTCCGACGCGGGCGTGCTGGTGGGCGGCTTCCTGCTGCGCTACCTGGTGGTGGTCGCGGCCCTGCCGCTGACCATGGTGGTGCCCATGTTGTAACGGGCATCGCCCAGCCTGATGTTCCGCGCGCCGCTCCTCCGGGGCGGCGCGCGTGCGTTTGCGGGCTGCCGAGCGTTTTCGCTGCGCAACGCTGGGATCAAGGACTTCTCACGCGGCCGATCTGGTATCTGTTACCTGCGTTTACGTGCTTTTGCACTATAATAGATCGCTTCATGGAAAGGTAATCTGATCAACGGTATCACGAAATATGCTCGCGAGTGGTCGCCCATGGGCTTGGCGCTGTCCTGCGTTCTTGCCGGATTCGCGCTATGCCTGCATGCCGATAATCTGCTGCTGGGCGCCTATGCGCTCGAAGGCGCGGCGGATCTGTTCATCCATTCTTTCCTTGTGGGCGTTGTGGCGTTGTGCGTCGTCGTGTTCGTTTCAGCGCACGACGGCGAGAAGCGACGCTGGTCCATCGGCGTAGGGTTGCTCGCATCGATCGCGGGCGTACTGTGTGCGTTGCTCTACCAGGTTTTGCCTACTCCGGTGAGCGCTGCGGGCGCTGGTTTGTTCCTGGGCTTCGGCCTGACCTGCCTGCTGCGTCAATGGGGTCGCTACTATCGTCTGTTTTCCTACCAAGGGGCACTGCTCAACACGATGCTGGCATTCTTGGCGGCCTCGTGCTGGTGGTTCGTGGTGTCGCATGCCGGCACGCCGTTTCTGTTCTGCCTTGGAATGCTCGTCTTGGTATCGTGCGGGGCGCTGCCCTTGCTGGCGAGCCAGATCGTGCAGGCCGACGAAATCAAGGCCGGCTTGCGCAGCGTCGTCGCGGTAAAGCCGCTCGAAACCATGCGCGAAGTCATGCAGAAGGGATGGGCGGCGGTTGCCGGTCTCATGTTCAACTTCTTCACGATCGGTTTGACGCTATGGTCCGATCGGATCGGTGTCGAGTCCGGGGACGTCGCGTACAAGCCGATGGCGTATCTGCTGCTAGCCATAGTGGTATGGTGGGTAGTTGCGCACGCGTACCGCGCGCGAGGCGGCATTCTTCAAGCGTTCTACCGTATAGCGCTTCCCGTTGCGGCGGCTCTCATGCTTGTGTGCCCGATCGCCAACGTTACCGGCGCCTTATCGGGGCTGATGCTGTTCTCCACCATCTCCTATTTGGGCGTGGCGTTGATGAACGTGCTGGGCCTCGTGGTTCTGTTGTGGATGGCGAAGAGCTCCGACGTGGGATTCTCCAAAGTGTTCGCTGCGTTTTGCGCAAGCTGTGCGGCCAGCGTGGCGGTCGGCATGACCGTATTTCAGCTGTTCGGCGCTCACGCCCAGTTGCTGTGGTCGAGCGTCCTATCGATCTACATCGTGGCTGTAGTGCTGAGCGAGGTGGTGGCGGCCATAGGGCGGCTCCATGCGGCGGGCGAACCCGCGCGGAGGGCGAGTGAAGAGGGCGAGCTGCTCGACTTGGCCGAAGAGGTCGAATAAGCATCTGGTATCCGGTTGGCCGCTGTGTTGATTTGGCGCGAGCGTGCGCGCGAACCTCGTCGGAAAGCCTTATGAGGTTTATCATATACGCAGATGAAACGGGGTGCCCAACCTGTTTACACCCCCGTACGACCCAAGAAGGAGATGCTCATGGACGCACGCGTGTACGAATTGCTGAACGATCAGATCAACAAGGAGCTGTACTCTTCGTATCTGTATCTGTCCTTCGCCGACTACTACGAGGAGGAGGGTCTCGAGGGCTTTGCCAACTGGTACGAGATCCAGGCCAAGGAAGAACGCGACCATGCTCTTATCTTCCGCAACTACCTGCACGAGAACGGTTGCAAGGTGAAGCTGCTGGCCATCGATCAGCCCGACAAGGAATTCACCACGTTCCTGGAGCCGTTGGAGGCCGCGCTCGAGCACGAGAAGTACGTGACCAGCCTCATCAACGACATCTACGCCGCCGCTGCCGAGGTGAAGGACTACCGCACCATGAAGTTCCTCGACTGGTTCATCGAGGAGCAGCAGGAGGAAGAGGACAACGCCGACAAGATGATCACGCGCATGAAGCTGTTCGGCTCCGATGCGAAGGCCCTGTACGACCTCGATCAGGAGAACGCCGCCCGCGTGTACTCCGTGCCGTCTCCGCTGGCTGCTGCGGAATAGCCCGCAAGCATCTCCGAGCTATCGCGCCCCCGCCCATGCGGGGGCGTTTTTTCGTTTACAGCGAACCCAGGTACTGCCAGAAAAGCCGTGCCGACGACGAGAGTGGCGCTCCTTTGCGTTTTATGCCGTAGGTACCGAACGCACTGGCATGCGGCACGGCGATGCGCACGAGTGCTCGCCCCTCCTTCGGGTCGTTGAGCACGTGGGGTGGAAACCCGAAATACAGCGCATGCTGTTGCGTGGCGCTTCGGACGAGTAGTTCGGCGTCGGACGTGGTCATGAGGATATCTGGATGCGCGCCTGCCGCCTCGCACGCCTCGACGAAGTAGCGGTGCAGGTGGTTTCGCTTGCCGAACGTCACGAACGGCTGCCCGTCGAGGTCGCTCAGCTCCAGCTCTTTGCGCGCGGAGAGCGGGTTGTCTTCGGGGACGAACGCGTACACGCCCGTCTCCACCACCAGCATGGGGTCGAATTCCTCGAGGTACTGCGGAGCCGATCCCACGAGGCTGATGTCGGATTCGCCCGTGCGCACCATGTCGATGGCTGTTTCCGTGGTCACCTCCTCCACCGACAACACGATGTCGGGATGCTCTTCCCGAAATGCGTCGATGGCTCGATCAGGCATGGAGAGCGCCGTGCCGTGCGCCATGGCCACCGAAAGCGTCCGGCGCAGCGCAGGGGCGCCGACGCAGCCGACGTGGCGGCGCTCCAGCTGTTTGAAAGCTTCCACAACCGGAGCGGCATCGTCGAGCAGCGTGCGCCCGGCATCCGTCAGCTCCAGATGGTTGTCGCGATTCGCCAGTAGCGGTTGCCCCAGTTCGTGCTCAAGGTTGCGCACGGCCTTGCTGAGCGCCTGGCGCGACAGAAAAAGCTCGTCGGCCGCCTTGGTGAAACTCCCCAGCTGTGCCACGACGATGAAGTAATCCAGTTGCCGAATATCCACGGTCCCCTCCCAGAAGCCGTTTCGTGTCGGCTCCCAGCATAGCGCATGCCGACGCCTTCTTGATACCTCCGATCATGATCGGAGCGCAAGCAGAAAACAGTTGCGGGTGGGCAACTCGAAGCTGCTTTCTTGCGATGCGGCTCGGTACGTAAGATGGGGATGCCTGCAAGGGGCAGGTATCTAACCAGGAGGGAGCACATCATGGGAAAGCAACAAAGATTCTCGCGTCGTGATTTTCTGAAGTTCGGAGCGGTGGGTGCGGCCGGAGCAGCGGCAGCGGGCATCGTGGGCTGCACGCCCAGCGGCGGCGCGACCGACGAGGCGAAGGCTGCATCGCCCGCAATGGACGGCGCGATCAACTCGTCCGACGCGGTGCTCAAGCTGACCGACGGCATGCCGAAGTGGTCGTTCATGATTCCGCCTGAGCCCGTTCCCGATGATCAGATCACCGAGACGGTGGAGAACGACATCATCGTGGTGGGCGGCGGCATGTCCGGCTTCACCACGGCTGTGTCGGCGGCCGAGCAGGGCGCGAAGGTGACGCTGTTCTCGGCGGCCAGCGCTCCTATCTCTCGCGGCGGCTCGAACTACGCGAAGAACTCGAAGGTGATGGAAGAGCTGGGCATCGAGCCGTTCGATCCAGTGCCGTTCTACTATCACGAGATGCGTGCCGCCTCGTTCGCCGTCGACCAGCAGAAGTGGATGCGCGGCTATAACGAGTCCGAAGAGGCTATGAACTGGATGATCGACATCGCCCGCGAGAGCGGCCTGCAGGTCATCATGGAGCGCGACAACACGTTCGACCT
Organism: Eggerthella sp. BIOML-A4; assembly: GCF_009875575.1. NCBI lineage: Bacteria > Bacillati > Actinomycetota > Coriobacteriia > Eggerthellales > Eggerthellaceae > Eggerthella > Eggerthella sp. BIOML-A4. The sequence goes on from NZ_WWRX01000007.1 coordinate 17,806, forward strand.
GGGGCCGAACTACGCGCACGCCTTCTCCACCGAGGGCAACAGCGCCATGGTGTCGACGGGCCAGCAGGGCGCCGTGGAGGCGCTCGAAGCAAAGGCGCAGAAGCTGGGCGTGGAGATTATCTACGACACGAAGGCCGAGCAGCTCATCCGGGAGGACGACAACAAGGGCCGCGTGACGGGCGTTATCGCTTCGAAGATGGCCGACGGCAGCTATGTGAAGTTCGTCGCGAAGCAGGCTGTGGTGCTGGCCACGGGCGACTTCTCCAACGACAAGGAGATGCTGGCCGCGTACTGCCCGATGGTGCTGCCGCTAGTGGGTTACGAGCAGGGAGAGATCGACTACAACACCAGCTTCAACCTCACCGGCATCTACGGCGGCGACGGTCAGAAGATGGGCCTGTGGGTTGGTGCGGCGTGGCAGCATGCGTATCCGAACGCGCCCATGATGCAGGGCGCCTGGGGCGGCAGCCACGAGCCGTGCGGCTTCCACATGGGTTTGAATGTGAACATGAACACCGAGCGTTACCAGCGCGAGGATATTTCGGCGCCTTACAGCTCGAATCACCTGTTGTCTCAGCCGGGCAACGTAGCGTATGGCATCTGGACGGCGAATTATCCGCAAGCCATCCTGGACAAGGGGCACGAGTGGTATTCGTTCGGCATGGATTACACCTTGCCCCCGCTTACTCCCGACGAGTTGGTGGCCATGTGGGACGCAGGTGTGGAGACGGGAGCGTACTTCAAGGCCGACACGTTGGACGATCTGGCTAAGCAGTTGGGCTTGGACGCTGCGAAGCTCAAAGAGGTGGTCGCGCGCTACAACGAGCTGTGCGACAAGGGCGTGGACGAGGACTTCTACAAGAATCCCGACTTCCTCGTGAAGATAGACGAGGCGGGCCCCTTCTACGCGGCGCAGAACTACGCGATGTTCATGACTGTTATGGGCGGTCTGCGAACGAGCAAGGACATGGAGGTGTGCGACGAGAACGACCAGCCCATCCCCGGCTTGTTCAACGTCGGCGCTATGGTGGGCGATATGTACGCCAACACGTACAACTTCGCTATACCGGGTAACAGCTACGGCATCAACTGCCTCACGTTCGGGTATCTGCTCGGGCGTGACCTTGCGGCCGGGAAGTTTGCGTAGCCGACCAGAAACGGAGGCGTGACAACGCGGTGACGATTGGCAACGATTTGGTTGTTCACCTGCACAAAAACGCTTCTGAGGGTTCGCAAACCGAACAAAAGAGCGTACAATCGGCGTTGTCCGACAGTTGATAAAAAAATCGCAATACGAACGAATAAAGACTATCTTCGCCAAGTAAACAGTCTCGTGAGGTATTGCTACGAACATCGTGTGAGCGGTGGGCTAGTAGGCTTTCAGCCAAGCGGTACTGTCGGTATTCCTTTCGATGAGGCCGGGGAGCATCCCCGGCCTCGTTGCGTCGGGGGGGGGCTCCGCTGCAAGCCCCCCCATCATCGCCCGAAAAACACGCTCCACGCGCTGAGGCGTGTTTTTCGGGCGATGATGGGGTCCCGTGCGCTGGCAGCTTCAAGTTGACGCTGAGGGAAAGCATCGCGTGCGCGATCGATTATTGTCGTACACTGTGGATTGATACAAGGACACGGCTCTGCGCGATGCCGTCGGTTTCCCCGATTCCGTGCGACGCGCCGATGGACACGAACGAGTGAATACGATAGGAGCAAGCATGCAAACTGCTTTGCTGTGGGCTGCCGGCGGGACCGGCTTCACCTTCTTGATGACCACGTTGGGCGCTGCGTCGGTTTTTCTGTTTCGCAAGCGCAACAGCATGGTGTTTCAGCGGATATTCCTAGGATTCGCGGCTGGCGTAATGATAGCGGCGTCTGTGTGGTCGTTGCTGATTCCCGCCATCGAGCGCGCGGAGGAAGCGGGGCAGGTCGGGTGGATTCCCGCTGCGGGTGGATTCGCCATCGGCGTGGCGTTCCTCATGGTGCTGCACCAGCTGTTGCCGCACCTGCATCCGGGCGAGAGCAAGCCCGAGGGCCTGCCCAGCAAATGGGATCGTCCCACGCTCCTGTTCACGGCCGTCACGTTGCATAATATCCCCGAAGGCATGAGCGTTGGCCTACTGTTCGCCATGGCTGCCCAGAACGGCGGCGACCCCGCCATGTTCGGCATGGCCGTGGCGCTGGCTATCGGCATCGGTATCCAGAACGTGCCCGAGGGCGCAGCAGTGGCGCTGCCCATGCTGCAGGAGGGCATGAGCGCACCGAAGGCGTTCGCATTGGGAGCGCTGTCGGGTTTGGCTGAGCCGGTGTTCGGCATCCTCGTGGTGCTGTTCGCCGGGCTCATCTCGCCGTACATGCCGTGGATGCTGGCGTTCTCAGCCGGTGCCATGATGTACGTTGTGGTGGAGGAGCTTATCCCCGAGGCGCATCTGGGCGAGCACTCCAACGCCGGCACGCTGGGCGTGATGGCCGGCTTCCTGGTCATGATGATCCTGGACGTGGCGCTGGGCTAGAGGCGCGGTGCAGGATGCTCTTTCTTGGAGACGCTGCTGGTAGTACTATGTGATACGTTGCACCACGAACAATCAACATGACGTGAACGCATGGCGGAAAGGAACGTCTATGGAGAACTTCGAATTCGTGTCGCCGACCCACTTCGTGTTCGGAAAGGGCGCTGAAGAGCAGGTGGGAAGCAAGCTGGCCGAGTGCGGTGCGCGTACGGTGCTGCTGCACTTCGGCGGCCAGAGCGCCGTGAAAAGCGGCCTGATCGACCGCGTGAAGGCATCGTTGGATGCACAGGGCATCAAGCACGTGGAGCTGGGCGGCGTGCGTCCGAACCCCGAGATCACGCTTGCTCGCGAAGGCATCGCGCTGTGCAAGGAGCACGATGTCGACTGGGTGCTGGCCGTGGGCGGAGGCTCGGTCATCGACTCGGCGAAGGCCATCGCCGTGGGCGCGCACTACGACGGGGACGTGTGGGATTTCTTCGAGACGAAGCGGCCGACGGACGACGTGCTGCCCATCGCCGTGGTGCTCACCATCCCGGCTGCCGGCAGCGAGGCGTCGAAGAACACGGTGGTGTCGAACGACGCCTTGCAGATGAAGTCGGGCTACGCGAACAACGCCCAGCGCCCGAAGCTGGCGTTCATGAATCCCGAGCTCACGTTCACGTTGCCTCCGTTCCAGACTGCTGCGGGCCTTACCGACATGTTCTGCCATCTGCTGGAGCGCTTCTTCGACGACGTGGGCGCGGTGCCGGTGACGGACAACCTGTGCCTGTCGCTTATGAAGACGGTGCGCGCCGAGGCGCCGCGCGTCATGGTGGATCCCGAGAACTACGATGCGCGCGCGAACGTGATGTGGGCCGGCATGTTGTGCCACCAGGGCCTCGCCGGCGTCGGCCGTCACGAGGACTGGGCGACGCACGGCCTGGAGCACGAATTGTCGGCCCTCTATCCCGAGATCACGCACGGCGCAGGCTTGGCCGTCATGTTCCCGGCCTGGATGGAGTTCGTCTACGATGCGAACCCGGCGCGCTTCGCCTACTACGGTCGCGAGGTGTTCGGACTGGCGCCTACGGGCGACGTGAACGCCGACGCGCTGTCGGCCATCGACGAGACGCGCTCGTTCTTCGCCTCGCTCGGCATGCCTATCACGCTCGCGGAGCTCGACGTGGAGGAAGACGACATCGAGAAGCTCATCCCCACGCTCAAAGAGAACAAGGGCGAGCCCTTCGGCAGCTTCAAGAAGCTCACCATGGACGATGCCCGCGAGATCTATAGGATCGCGTTGTAACGGCGCTTGCTTTTGCGCCGCCCGTTCGTATAATAGAGGCGAGCCGCAGGGAGCTCTAACTCCCCACGGCTCTCGAATCGCTTCGGCGGTTTGGCTACTTGGTTACGGCTCCTTGTCCTTGCGGATCGGGAGCCGTTCCGCTATTGCTGTCAAGAACCCCAGCAAGCTGGAAGCGAACTCAAGGATCGCCGCTATCAAGGCCAAAACGGTCATGGCGTCCACCTCCCTCCGTGCGGTCCCTCGCTCGGGAGCATCTGGTGGAAAGGGGTGTGGTGCCGCGCCGCCTCTGCGCTTCGTACCTCTTAGTATAGCGACCGCGTATCATGCGCAGATGGCGCGCATCCAGCGCGGATCTTCCTCGATCTCGCGCGCGTCCGACGCGCTTGCCACGCGGATTCCACGTTTCTCGCCGGCGTTTCCGACGCGGTTTCCACGCGAATGCGATGCGAGGCTAGCTCATATACGAAGCGGTTGCGCGCAAAGTTCGCAAGCGAGGCGTTCATCTGCGAAAACGAAAGGGCGTCTCACGCGAAGCATTCGTGCCGCTTGCCGCGGAGAGGTGGCGTCTTCCTATAGAAAACAGCTTGCGACGATGACGATGGCGGTGGTCAGCAGACCTGACACGGCGATGGAGACGCCGCTCATGGCGCCTTCGAGCTCGCCCATCTCAAGGGCCTTCGTCGTTCCCACCGCGTGGCTGCACGTTCCGATGGCCACGCCCTTGGCGATGCCGTCGCGCACGCGGAACAGACGCGCCATGAGCGGCGCGGTGATGGCGCCCAGGATGCCGGTGACGATGACGGCGGCCACCGTGATGGACGTGATGCCGCCCAGCTGCTGCGATACCGCGATGGCGATGGGTGTGGTCACCGACTTCGGGATGAACGACAGCGCAAGCGCATCGTCGAGCCCCAGCAGCTTGCACAGCGCGTAGGCGCTAGCCATGGACACCACCGAGCCTACAAGGCAGCCCGCGAAGATGGGAACGAAGTGCTCCTTGAGCGTCTGGCGCTGCCGGTACACCGAGTATGCCAGCGCCACGGTGGCCGGTCCTAACAGAAACGAGATGAGCTGCACGCTCTGCTCGTAGGAATCCAGGGGGATGCGCAGCGCCACGAGCGCCGCGATGATGAACGCGACGGTAACCAGCAGGGGATTGAGCAGCGGCGACTTCACGCGCTCGTACAGCAGCACGGAAAGCTTGAACACTGCGAACGAGGCGACGGTTCCCACTGCGAGTGTCAGTGCGAGTTGCGCTATGCCGTCCATCGCGCCTACGCCTCCTCGTCGGCGACGCGGGCGACGCCTGTCGCATCGACGCGCTTCGCCGTCAGCCGAGACACGAGCATCACCGTGTACGACGTGGCCAAGAACACGATCACCGTGGTGATTACGCATACGAGCGCGAACTTCAGCGCGTTGCCCTCCAAAAGGGAGACGCAGCCCATGATGGCCACGCCGGCGGGAATGAAGAACAGCGACATGTTGTCCAGCAGGCAGTCGCAGGCGTCGCCCACATGCCGCGCTTTCAGCAGACCCGTGCCCAGCAGTACCAACAGCAGCACCATGCCCACGATGTTGCCCGGAAGTCGGACAGGAAGCACGCTTGCGATCGCGCATCCCGCACCGTACACGGCAACCACCAGGGCGAGCTGCGCGGCGAAGCGCGCTCCTCGCTTGCCCGCCCGTCCTGCTTTCGCGCGCCAAGAGACATCGCCATGAGCAGGTGCGGACGCGCACCCGGAGACGCCTGAGACGGCGTCGGTCTGCTGTTTCACGATTCCAATCCTCACGTGTATGCGGGCGCACGCGCCGCTTTGCTTGTGCGCCTGCCCAATTTTTGCCGCGCCCATTGTACGGCGGTTGTCGTGTTTGCGTGCGATCTGCGCTCAGAATTCACGCAAACGACCCTTCCGATCGTTTCGGAGCGCTCTCGAACCAAAGAAAGCGGCACCGCCGAAACCGACGGTGCCGCTTGCAGGTGGTTGCGATCCGGATGCTAGTCCTTGCCTACCAATGCGTTCACCAGCGCCGATACGATGCTGATGACGATGGAGGCCACGAACGCGCTGCCGAACGAGTCGATGACCAGTCCCACTTGGAAGATCCCGTTGGCCAGCCATGCCGCGATGTACAGCATGAGCGTGTTCACCACCAGGTAGAAGATGCCCAGCGTGATCACGCTGATGGGAAGGCTGAGCACCTGCATGATGGGCTTGATGCTGATGTTGATCAGCGACAGGATCAAGCCGAAGATGGCGATGCCCACCCACGCGTCGGTGCCGCCGAGCAGATCCATGCCCGGAACGATCCACACCGCAACGCCCACGGCGATAGCGGTGACGAGCCAGCGGATGATGAAGTTCATGGGACGCTCCTTGACGTGCGACGATATATCCGTATCACTGTAGCACGCTGAAAGCGAGACGGAAAACATCGGTCATGGAGCCGTAACCCAACGAACGGCGCCGACCCGCGCGTATGCGCCGCCTGCGCGAGCGAGCAGGCGGCGCAGTGGGAGCTACAGCACCTGTATCGTCCCGGTGGCCATGAGGGCGATCGATACCGCCATGAGCACCACGATGACGGCGGCTATCGCCTTGTCCGCCATGTTTGGCAGTATCTTCTCGCCGCGTTCGCGCTGGCCCATGGCATATACGATGATGCCGGGAGCGAACAGGATAGTGGTGATCATGATTCCCACCAGCCCGGCCGCCCACACGAGGAACACCGTGTACACGAAGCCGACGGTGCCGAACACGCGGGCTTTCTTCACCTGCTCGGGCGTCAGGTGCTCGCGCTTCCAGGCGATCTTCATGTAGTAGGCCGCCGAGCACACGTAGGGGATGAGGATGGTGGACACGGCGCACGCGTAGAAGAATTGGTACGTGGACGACGAGAACACCGACACGATCAGGAACAGCTGCGTGATGCCGGCCGAGATGAGCACGGTGACGATGGGCGCTCCGTTCTTGTTCGTGCGCGCGAACGACTTCGGGAACACGCCCTGGCGCGCGGCTTCGAACGGCGTCTCGGCGGCGATGATCACGTAGCCCAGCATCGCGCCCAGAAGCGACAGCACCACGCCGAGGTTCACGATGCTCGCGCCGACAGGCCCGATGGCATGTTCGAGGATGCCCGCCATCGACGGGGTGGCCAGCTCGGCCATCTGCGCGCGCGGCATGACGCCCATGCTCTCCAGCGAGATGATGAGGTACAGCACGAACACCGAGATGAAGCCGATGACTGTGGCGCGGCCCACGTCGCGGGCGTATTTCGCGCGACCCGAGATGACCACGGCGCCTTCGATGCCGGTGAACACCCACACGAGCGCGATCATGGTGGACACGATTTGCGTGCCAAGGTCGGGCCCGCCCGCTTCGCCCCAGAAGTTCTCCATGAAGATGGCGGGGTCGAACTTGCCCAGCAGCGCGATGGACAGCACGAACAGCGCAAGCGGCACGAGCTTCGCGATGGTGACGATGACGTTGATGCCGGCCGCTTCCTTCACGCCGCGCGACACGAGCCACACGAGCAGCCACAGAAACGCCGACGCGCACACGCACGACAGCAGGTTGTTGCCGCTTTCAAACGGATGGAAGAAGTACCCCAGCGCCGAGAACAGCAGGATGGCGAACGACACGCTCGACAGGCACGCCGACACCCAGTAGCCCCATGCGGAGTTGAACCCGACGAAGTCGCCGAATCCGGCTGCCGCGTAGGCGTAGATGCCGCCGGTGAGATCGGGGCGGGCCTGCGACAGCCCGTTGAAGCACATCATGAGCGAGAACACGCCCACGAAGCAGATGGCCCAGCTGATGAGCACGGCGCCGGTGCTGGCGCCTCCGGCGGCCATGTCGCCGGCCAGCGCGAAGATGCCTCCGCAGATGCTGGCCGTGATCACCATCATGGTGAGGCGGAACAGATCGAGGCCGTTCGGGTCGATGATCTGACCTTTGTCGCGGGAGGCTCCTGCGCTGGCGGCGAGGCTCCCGTCGAGGGTTTCAGAGGCAGCGTTCGACATAGCCCCTCCTTTATCTGGGGGTCGAAGGGAATGCTGACGCAGGGCACGGCAAGGTGCGAGCGTCGGAAATGCAACGGCGCGCCGGGCAAGTGCCGCAGCGCGCCGTATGCGGCGATGTAAAAACGGAGGAGACGAGCTGTTTGTGACGAGTCGGATAGCCGTGAAGGTTCTGGGGGTTTGAGCTAGCGAACAATCCAGTGAATTGTTCGCTAGCGCTTTTCCCGGCCGAGCGGTCGGGGGCCGGGTGCGAAAGCCCCCAGGTTAGAAGCGCAGCGACAGGCAGCTCAGGCCGCCGTCCAGCTTGCGGTACTCGGACGTATCGACGGTGATCGTCTCGTAGCCGGCGTCTTGCACGGCCTTCAGCACGGTGGGATAGCCCTCGGGCACGATGACGGTGCCGTTCACCCAGATGCAGTTCGCGGCGTACGCCTCGTCCTCGGGGATCTCGATGCGGTTGTACTGCTCGAAGTCGGGCTTCGTCACGAACTCGCCGGACACCAGCATGTTGCCGTCCTCCAGGTAGTTCACGCCGGTCTTCAGGTGCAGGACCTTCTCCAGCTTCACTTCGGAACCCTCGAGGCCCCAGCCTTCCAGGATCTCGCAGAACTGGCGGATGCCCTCTTCGTTCGTGCGGGCGGACTGGCCCACGTAGAAATGGTCGCCCACCATCATGACGTCGCCGCCGTCCAGCGTGCCCGGGCTCACGATGCGCTTCACGTGCTCGTCGTCGAAGAACTGGCGCACGGCAGGCTCGATCTCGTCCTTCTCGCCGTTGCGGCTGTCGGCGCCCGGGTTCGTGATGATGGCACCGCAGCGCGTGATGACTGCGGGATCCTCGACGAAGCAGGAGTCGGGGAACTGCTCGAGGGCGGGCAGGACGGTCACTTCGACGCCGCACTCCTTGAGGGCCGCGATGTAGTCGTCATGCTGCTTGAGGGCTTTCTCGTAATCAGGCTTGCCGAGTTCGGGCGCGGAGGTGATGCCCTCGACCATGGACTTGGCGGGGCGGCGGACGATGACGTTGGAGAACTTGGTCATGACGGATCCTTTCGTGAGAGATCATTTCCGTTTGCTTCCTATGGCGCATATTGTATTCTGTATATTGTATACAATCAAGAGGAAACGGGAAGTTTTTCGGAGTTGTTGAAAAGGGGATGGTGGGTCTCATTTGGCGACGGCGAGGGGCACGCCGGCCCTCGAATTCCCTCGGGCGATGATGCGTGTCGGAATGCGAGCGCGAATGCGGCAGAACCTCCGTGCATGCGGGGCAAGCGCGCGAATGCGCCGTAGTGCTTGTGGTATATTGGCATACACGAAGGCCGTACGACAGGCGGATGAAATGACGAACGAATACCGTTCCCTCAAAGACCATGTATACAACCACATCGTCGACCTGATCGACGGCGGAACCCTGGCCGACGATCACAAGATCAGCGAGCAGCAGATATGCGATGCGCTCGGCGTCAGCCGCACGCCTGTGCGCGAGGCGCTCATCCAGCTGGCCGCCGACGGTTACTTGGAGAACGTGCCGCGCAAGGGCTTCTACGTCAAGCGCGTGACGGAGGACAGCGCCCGCGAAATCGTGGAGATCATCGGCCCGCTGGACGGCCGCGCCGCGCTGTTGGCCGTGGGCGACATGACCGACGACGACATCGCGCAGCTGCAGTTCTTGCACGGTTCCATGCAGCTGGCCATCGAGAAGGGCCTCTACAAGAAATACGACGACCTGCAGCACGACTTCCACGACTGCTATGTGTGCAAGTGCGGCAATTCGCGCCTGGTAGGGCTGATTCACCAGATGAACCGCTACTTCATGAAGCGGGAGTACGCCAACGTGGGCGCCGACGAGCTGGACGGCCTGCTGCGCAAGGCCAACGAAGAGCATGCGGAAATCGTCAGGCTCTTCGAGCTGCGCGACGGCGAAGAGCTGCAACGGTTTATTCGCGACGTACATTGGAGCATCGACAATGCCAAGTTCCTCGTCTGGTAGCGCCCAACCCGCGCAGCGTTCCACGCAGAAAGCGCCCGTCTGTCCCGTCGAGCGCGAGTGCGGCGCCTGCCAGCACGTGGGCGTTCCGTACGCGCAGCAGCTCGCAAGCAAGGACACGCGTGTGGCCGAGCTGTTCGCCGACGTGGCCGACGCGTCCGCGTTGCGGCCCATCCTGGGCATGGACGAGCCGTACTACTATCGCAACAAGGTGGTGTCCCCCTACGCGCCCGGCCGCAAGCTGCAAGGCTCCGCGAACGCTCGGGCGGGGAAGGGGCGCGACGCGCGCGGCGGCCGCGACGGCAAGCGCGCCCAGAAGCCGCGCCGCGAGATCCTCTGCGGCATGTACGCGGCCGGATCGCACCGCATCGTCCCCACCGACGGCTGTCTCATCGAGAACGAAGAGGCCAAGCGCATCATCCGCACGGTCCGCGACCTCATGCCGCGCTTCGGTATCGAGCCGTACCGCGAGGATTCCGGCACGGGCTTCCTGCGCCACGCCGTGGTGCGCGTGGGACATACCAGCGGCGAGATCCTGGTCACGCTGGTCACGAACGGCCGCGCTTTCCCCGCATCGCGCGCGTTCTGCCGAGAGCTGGTGCGCCGCTGCCCTCGCATCACGTCGGTCGTGCAGAACGTGAACGAGCGCCAGACCAACGTAATTCTCGGCGAGCGCGAGCAGACGCTGTACGGTCCGGGCTTCATCCTGGACAAGCTGTGCGGGCTGAGCTTTCGCATCTCGTCGCAGTCGTTCTACCAGGTGAATGCCGTGCAGACCGAGGTGCTGTACGAGCGCGCCATCGACCTGGCCGGCTTCACCGGCTCTGAAACGGCCATCGACGCCTACTGCGGCACCGGCACCATTGGTCTGGTGGCCGCCAAGCGCGGCGCGCGCCAGGTGATCGGCGTGGACACGGTGGCGTCGGCCGTGCGCGACGCGCGCGAGAACGCGAAGCACAACGGCGTGGAGAACGCTCGGTTCGCGGTGGGCGATGCAGGGGCGTTCATGCGCGAGCGCGCCGCCGCAGGCGATGCTGTGGACGTGCTGCTGATGGATCCGCCGCGCGCCGGGTCGAGCGAGGAGTTCCTCGCGGCCGCAGTGACGCTGGCGCCCCGGCGCATCGTCTACATCTCGTGCAACCCGACTACGCAGGTGCGCGACCTGGCCTTTTTGCGCCAGCGCGGCTATGCCGTTCGCACGGTGCAGCCGGTCGACATGTTCCCTCATACGGATCACATCGAGACGATCGCGCTGGTGGAGCGCGTCGAGGGCTTCTTTGAAAGGAGCGACCGATGAGCGATTGCGATATTCGTCAGTCGTCGAACGATGAGCCTGACGAAGCGGTTCCGAGGATGCGGCACGACGCGCCGCTCGCGGTCGACGGGAGCCATGGCGGCTCCACCGATCTGCGCAGCTTCGTGTTCGATACGGTTCTCGAAGGCATGCGCACGAGCATCTACGTGACTGATCCGAAGACGGATCGCATTCTTTATATGAACGGGTTCATGAAGCACGATTACGGCGTGGAGGATCCGGAGGGCAAGGTGTGCTGGCAGGTGCTGCAGCGCGGCTTGACCGAGCGATGCGCCTTCTGCCCGGTTGACGAGCTTCTAAGCTGCGGCGACGAAGTTCCATTGGTGGAGTGGGACGAGGAAAGCCCCATGACGGGGCGCACGTACCGCAACTACGACAGCCTGGTGACCTGGGTCGACGGGTCGCGTGTGCATTTGCAGCAGTCGGTGGACATCACGGCGCTCGTTTCTGCGAACACCGACGAACTGACCGGGATGCTGTCGCGCCGAGCCGGTAAGGAGCGGCTGGGCATCTCGCTTGCGCGGGCTGCGGTCGAGGGCGAGCAGGTGTCCGTCGTTCTATACGACATCAACCGGCTGAAGGATGTGAACGATCTTCATGGCCATGCCGAGGGAGATTACCTGATCCGTTCGGCTGCGAACGCCGTACGATGCGAATTCGGTCCCAACGATTACGGGTTCCGCTTGAGCGGCGACGAGTTCGTGTGCGTATTCCTAGGCGACGCGGCTTCCACGCGCGTCAAGATCGAGCGCGCACGCGCTGCGCTCTCCGCGACTCCGCGCCGTACCGAGCCTCCCTACGAGATGGGTTTCTGCTTCGGCATCGCAGAGGCGGACCCCGAAGCGCCGCTGGAGTTGTACGAGGTGCTGGCCTTGGCGGACCGGCGTATGTACGAGGAGAAGCGACGTTTTCATATAGATCGCAACATCAACGCCCTGATCAGCGCTGAACGATCGGGCAGGGGGGTGTCGGTCGATCCGTGCTCGTTCTCGTACGATGAAAGCAAGCTGTACGACGCGCTGGTCGAGAGCACCGACGATTATCTGTACGTATGCAACATGAGAACCGGCGTGTTCCGCTACCCGCGCGCTATGGTGGAAGAGTTCGACCTTCCCTCCGAGGTGGTGGAAAACGCGGCGGCCGTGTGGGGTTCGAAGGTGCATCCTGACGACAAGCAGGCGTTCCTCGAATCGAACCAGGAAGTCGCCGATGCGCGCACGACGCGCCATTGGGTGGAGTATCGCGCCATCAACCGCAAAGGCGAATGGGTGCGTCTGCGATGCCGCGGCCGGCTCATCCTCGACGCGAAGGGAAAGCCGCTGCTGTTCGCCGGGTTCATCACGAACCTGGGAAAGAAGAGCAAGGTCGACCCGCTGACCGGTCTTTTCAACAAGTTCGAGTTCGAGGACGACGTGCGTCGTCGTATGGAGACGATGCAGAGCGCGCGGATCAGCCTCATGGTGCTGGGTATCGACGACTTGCGGCACATCAACGACCGCTACGACCGTGCATTCGGCGATGAGGTCATTCGGTTCGTGGCGCAGCGCATCCAAAGCTCGCTGCCCGAGGACGCGCGCGTGTACCGTCTGGACGGCGACGAGTTCGCCGTGATCGTCGATGACGATGTCGACGTGCTGCGCAGCGCATACGCGCAGCTAGGCGGTATGTTTCAGCGACAGCACGATCATGAGGGCCGCAAGTTCTATTGCACGCTGTCCGGCGGCATCGCGCAATATCCCGGCGATGCCGAAACGTACGAGAGCCTCGTGAAGTACGCCAATTACGCGTTGGAACACGCGAAAGGGCATGGGAAGAAGCGCTGCGTAAACTTCTCGCAGCCTATTCTGGCCGAGCGCGTGCGCGAGCTCGAGCTGATGGAGCTGCTACGGGACAGCGTGGAGAACGGCTTCAAGGGATTCAGCCTGTGCTACCAGCCTCAGGTGGAAGCTGCAACGGGTTGCGTCGTGGGAGCCGAGGCGCTTGCGCGTTGGCGTTGCGACGAGTATGGCGACTTGTCGCCGCTCGAGTTTATCCCGCTGCTCGAAGAGAGCGGTCTTATCGTTCCTGTGGGCACGTGGGTTCTGCAACATGCTGTGGACACCTGTAAACGATGGAGGAAGGCGATCCCCTCGTTTACCATGAGCGTGAACCTGTCGTATCGCCAACTTGACGAGGACGGTCTGGTTCCTCTTATCGTGGACACGTTGCGAGAGGCGGAGCTGCCTCCTGAGAGCCTCGTCGTGGAGATGACCGAAAGCCGTTTCGCCGACGACGCCCAGGTCACTCATGAGCTGTTCGATCAGCTGCGCATGCAAGGCGTGCGCGTGGCTATGGACGATTTCGGTACGGGCTACTCGTCGTTGGGCGTGTTGAAGACGTCGCCTGCCGACATCGTGAAAATCGACCGCGCGTTCATCCGCGATATCCAGACGAGCACGTTCGATGCCACGTTCATCAAGTTCGTGGTGGAATTGTGCCACGCCGTGGGCATCAGCGTGTGCCTCGAAGGCGTGGAGACCAACGAAGAATACGAAGTAGTGGGCGGCATGGGTCTCGATTATATCCAAGGCTTCCTGTTCGGTCGTCCTCTGCCAGAAGAAGAGTTCGAGCGGAGGTTCTTGGAGGGGAGGGCATGATGGCTGCTGTGCAAACGGAAACGCTGGTCGATCGGGCGGCGGCGGTGCTCTCGGCACGCCGCTTGGCCGATGCCGATACGCCGGCGCTGCTGATGGTGTCGGGCGGGTCGGATTCGACGGCGCTCGCGTATATCGCCTGCGAGTTGCGGGAACGCGGGGCGCTGGGGCAGCTTGCCATGCTGCACGTCAACCACCGGCTTCGGGGCGAGGATGCCGACGAGGACGCTCGCTTCGTCGCTCAGTTGGCCGAGCTGCTGGACGTTCCGCTGTTCTCGTGCGACATAGACATAGCGGGAGAGGCGCAGCGCACGGGCGAGAACGTGGAGGCGGTGGCCAGGCGTGAGCGTTACCTGGCGGCCAACGAAGCGCTCGAAAGCCTCTGCTTGCATGCGGCGACACCGCTTGCCGATGGACGCATCCTGACGGCGCACACGGCCGACGATCGCGTGGAGAGCTTCTACATGCGCTCCATCGTGGGCACGGGGCCGGGTGGGTTCCGCGCCATGAAGCACCGCAACGGGCCGGTGGTGCGCCCCCTGCTGGATGCGAGCCGCGAGGAGCTGCGCGCCTACATCGTGCGCCGCGAGCAGGATGGTGCGCCGGCGGCCTGCGACGACGAAGGCAACTTGTGGCGCGAGGACGCGACGAACGCGCACACCGACCGGTTCCGGGCCTACGTGCGCCATGAGATCGTCCCGCGTGCGAAAGAGCGCAACCCGCAGCTTCTGGAGGTGCTCGGCCGCACCATGAACCTCATTGCCGACGAGGACGATATGCTGGAGCGCATGGTGGATGGGCTGATGGCGGGCCACGTCGAAGCGCTCGGCGACGAGTACGACGCAGGTTGCGTGCTGGCGCCCGCATTCGGCGCCGAGCCGTTGCCCCTGCGCCGGCGCGCCGTGATGCGCGCGCTGCAGCTGATGCTGGGTCGCGACGCCCGCGTGGAGACGGCCTCGGTGGAGGCCGTGCTGGCCGCGTTCGACGACGAGACGGGCGGCAAGCCTCGCAGCGGCTACGTGGCCAACATCCAAGGCGATCTCGCCGTCAGCGCGAACAAGCGCGGCGTCCGCATAGAGCCCATGGCCGCCTACCGCGCCCGCCGAAAGCGCGGGTAGGTCGCGCTACGATCGTCTCCAAAGCGATTCGTCGGCGATGGCTTCGGGAAGCCATGCTCCCACTGACTTCGACGCGCCCCACCAAGCGAGCGTGTTGCGGTGCCACAGGGCGATGCGCTTGAACGCGACGGTGTTGTCCAATACGTGCGCCTCCTCGCAGTAGGGTAGCGCTTTGCTCAGACTCGCAAGCGACGCCCGGTACCGTTTTCGAACGAGCGCCTCATCTATATCGTGACCTCCCGCCTGCACGCGGCGTTCGATGCGTTGCAGGGCTATGCCTTCGTTTGCAAGGCCGATGTAGAACAGGAACACGCGGTATCCCTTCTCGCGTGCTTCGGCCATGGTGCGCAGGGCTCGATGGCCGGCCAGCGTTGTTTCCTGATTGAACGAGCGTCGTGCCGCCAGATGCTCGTCCACGCTGCGCAGCGCGATCCTGCCTGCGGCCACTTGATCCTGGCCGTTCGACCAGTCCCCGCCTTGCTCTCGGAGGATTTCGTCGGGGTTCACGCGCGCCATGGTGGCGGGCATCCCTCCCGTGCGCCAGAAATCGCTGCGGAACAGGGTGGATTTGCCTGCTCCGTTCACGCCGGCGAACACCACGTAGAACGGTTGCTCGCTCATCAGAAGACCCCTTGGCGAACGAGCTCCGACTGTTTGCGTTGGAGGAAGAAGTCGGCGACGGCGATGCGGAACGCGGCCTGCTCGGGGTCGTCGATCGCCGCTATCTCGGCAGCGCTCGGGCACGCTGCCAGATGGTCTTTGCATGCGCGATAGAGCTCGCTTGCTGCTGCGTGCGGCTTGCTGTCGTCTGCAGGGGACGGAACGTCCGCCTTGCGCGGACGGCCTGCGGACGGCCGGGTTGCGGCACGCTGCATCACGTCCTCCTCCCGGAGCGTCCACGTGCGTCCGACTTTCTGCGCCGGCAATGCTCCTTGTGCGATGAGCGCCCGCACCCGCGTTGGCGTGACCTGTAGGATTTCGGCGCTTTCGACGACCGACAGCATGCAACCTCCTTGGTTCTGCGCGAGCGGCATATGATCCGAGTATAGAATAATCATTGCGATATCGCAATGATTATTGAAATCGATGAGGGACGGCTTATGCGTTCTCAACGATATCGCGTACGCGCGTTCTCTTATCGCAGCGCATCGCGACGATTGTTTCACGTGAAACAATTCGGTGAGATGTGTAGCAGGGAGAATCGGGGAGGAGTTTGCGGTCGGGGTCAGAGTTGCCCGCGCTTGCGTCTGGGCGCTTCGCGTGGAACCTGCGTGCTCTTGGTGCAACGCTTGCGCCCGCTGCGCTACAATACCGCGCATGGAAAACGAACAGAACACTTCATCGGCCGCTTCGTCTGCCGACCCCGTAACGCCCGCCCTCGACATCGTGCTGGCCAGCGCGTCGCCGCGCCGCAAGCAGCTGCTCGAAGACGCCGGCGTGCGCTTCGTCGTGCACGCGTCCGAGGTGGACGAGACCTTGGAGCCCGACCTCCTGGCCGATCCGCCCGAGGCGTGCAAGAAGCTGGCCGAGCGCAAAGCCGGCGCCGTGGTGCAGGAGGTGCTGGCCGAAGACTACACAGGCATGGCCGCCGTCATCGGCGCCGACACCATGGTGGTGTGCGAAGGGGAGATATTCGGCAAGCCCGTCAGCCTGTCCGACGCGAAGCGTATGCTGCGCTGCCTGTCGGGTCGCACGCATGAAGTGCTGACGGCTGTATCCGTATGGATGGTGGCCGCGCCCGAGCCCGAGAACATCTCGCTGGGCTTCCGCACGTTCGTCGATCGCTCGGCTGTGACGTTCCGCGAGCTGACCGACGAAGAGATCGTCGACTATCTGCGCAAGGGCGAGTCGTTCGACAAGGCCGGCGCCTATGCCGTGCAGGGGGCCGGAGCCGATCTGGTGGCGCGCGTCGACGGCGCGATGGACACCGTCATCGGCCTGCCCGTAGGTCGTTTGCTGGAGGAGTTCCCGGACTTCGCGGGTTCGGCGTCCTGACGGACGGCGAACGACTCGACGCTGGGCGGCTGCGCCGCCCGATCTCTCAGTCGAGTCGAGGGCTCGCACATTGAGATGCGCTTCGCCTGCGCTCTCCCCACGATCCCGCGCGCCGCAACCGCCCTTGCTGACTTGCTGCGCCAGCCTATGGCATTTTCAACCTATCGTCCCAGTTCCCATTGCGAAATGTAAAAATCGTGACAGGCAGGCTGGCGTTACCGTATCGTCTCCTTTTCCCGGAGAGGCAATGGTACACTAGCTGAATTCAAGGTAAGCGTGACGCTCTCGCCCATTGATCTCGCAGATTGATCAGGGGCGATAGCAGAAGCGAAATGCGACGATAGAGGTTAGGAACGTGCACAACGACATTTCGGAGATCCTGTTCACCGAAAAGCAGCTCGCCGATCGCGTAGGCGAGATAGGCGCAGCCATTACGAGCGATTACGCCGACGTTGCCGACGAGGGCATCATCCTGATCTCGGTTCTGCGCGGTGCCGCTATCTTCATGGCGGATCTGGCGCGCAAGATCGAGCTTCCGCTCGAAATGGACTACATGGCCATCTCGTCGTACGGAAACGGCGCCAAGAGCTCCGGCGTGGTGCGTATCCTGAAAGACCTCTCGTCTCAAATCGAAGGGCGTCACGTCATCGTGGCCGAGGATATCCTCGACTCCGGTCTTACCCTGACGTACTTGCTGAAAAACCTGTCGTCGCGTCAACCGGCTTCCATCGAGGTAGCCACGCTTCTTCGGAAGAAGACGCTTGCGCAGGCGAAGATCGATTGCAAATATATCGGTTTCGAGTGCCCCGATGAGTTCATCGTGGGTTACGGGTTGGACTATGCGGAGCGGTATCGCAACCTGCCCTACATCGGCATCTTGAAGCCGGAGATTTACTAGCGAAGCTACCTTGGCGGTCGACCGGTTCGGCGTTGCCGAGTCGCGTCGTGCTAAGGGTATGCGGCATCGGCCGCATGCGATGACGGGCGGGCACGCGGGTCTGTCCGTCTCGCAGCGCGAGTCGGTGAGAAAAGGAAAGTTAGACGCTATGGCACAGCAAAACAAACAATCGCAGTTCCAGCAGCCCAGCCCGAGGACGACCATCATCTCGGTGGTTCTGTTCATGCTGGTGGCCTTCTTCGTGGGCCAGCAGTTCCTGAATATGTCGTCCGCGGGCGCCAAGCCCACCGACCGCCTGATCACGTCCGAGTTCGTGCAGGCCGTCGAGCAGGATCGCGCGACGAAGGTGGTGTACAACGCCGGCGACTACACGGTGTCGGGCTCGTACTATCCCGCCATCACGGCGGGCTCCACCGGCGCCGATGCGTTCAACGAAGCCTTCCAGGCGCTCAACGCGCGCATGGCCACGCTGAAGAACCCCGAGACGGGCAAGGCGCTCGGCGGCGTGGGCACCACCGACATCAACGGGGCCACGCTGGGCGTGGAGCGCAACTTCACGTCCACCTATTACGGCGGCTCGCTCGGCGACCTCATGGCGGCGCATCCCAACGTGCCGTACGAGGTGGCGCTGCCCAGCCCGTTCGTGGAGCTGCTCGGCACGCTGCTGCCCTTCATCATCATCGGCCTCATCCTGTTCTTCTTCTTCAACCAGATGCAGAAGGCGAACAACTCGCAGATGAGCTTCGGCAAGGCCAAGACGAAGAAGTCCATCGAGGAGCGCCCCGACGTGAAGTTCTCCGACGTGGCCGGCGTCGACGAGGCCGTCGAGGAGATGCAGGAGATCAAGGACTTCTTGGCGAACCCGGCGAAGTACCAGTCCATGGGCGCGAAGATCCCGCGCGGCTGCCTCTTGGTGGGCCCTCCGGGCACTGGTAAAACCCTGCTCGCGCGCGCCGTCGCCGGCGAGGCGGGCGTGCCGTTCTTCAGCATTTCCGGCTCCGACTTCGTCGAGATGTTCGTCGGCGTGGGCGCGTCTCGCGTGCGCGACTTGTTCCAGCAGGCGAAGGATGCCAGCCCGGCCATTATCTTCATCGACGAGATCGACGCTGTCGGCCGCCAGCGCGGCACGGGCCTCGGCGGCGGCCACGACGAGCGCGAACAGACGCTGAACCAGCTCCTGGTGGAGATGGACGGCTTCGAGAGCAACGACTCGGTGGTGCTGATCGCCGCTACGAACCGCGCCGACGTTCTGGACCCGGCGCTGCTGCGCCCCGGCCGCTTCGATCGCCAGATCGTGGTGGACGCGCCCGACGTGAAGGGCCGCGAGAAGATCCTGCAGGTGCACTCGAAGGACAAGCCCATCGGCAGCGACGTCGACCTGTCGAAGGTGGCCAAGCTCACGCCGGGCTTCACGGGTGCCGACCTGGCCAACCTCATGAACGAGTCGGCGCTGCTCACCGCGCGTCGCGGCAAGAAGATCATCACGCAGCAGGAAGTGTCCGAGTCCATGGAGCGCGTCATCGCCGGGCCCGAGCGCAAGGGTCGCGTGCTGGACGAACAGACGAAGCACACCATCGCGTACCACGAGAGCGGTCACGCCCTGGTCGGTCACCTGCTTCCGCACGCCGATCCCGTGCACAAGATTTCGATCATCTCGCGCGGCCGAGCGCTGGGCTACACGCTGTCCATCCCCAAGGAGGACAAGGTGCTCAACTCGCTCGGCGAGATGCGCGACGAGTTGGCCGTGTTCATGGGCGGTCGCGTGGCGGAGGAGATCTTCTGCGACGACATCACCACGGGCGCATCGAACGACCTCGAGCGCGCCACGAAGATGGCCCGCGCCATCGTCACGCAGTACGGCATGAGCGCCGAGCTGGGCACGCAGGTGTTTGGCCAGCCGAACCACGAAGTGTTCCTGGGCCGCGACTACGGCAACACGCAGGACTACTCGGAGGAGACGGCGAAGCGCATCGATGACGAGGTCGCCCGCATCATGAAGGACGCGCATGATCGCGCCTATGAGATTCTGGCAAGCCATCGCGAGCAGATGGATCTCATGGCCAACGTGCTGCTTGAGCGCGAAACGGTGGAAGGCGAGGCGTGCCTTGCCCTGCTGGACAACACGTGGGACGAGTACCTCAAGCACG
Source organism: Eggerthella sp. BIOML-A4 (assembly GCF_009875575.1). Classification (NCBI taxonomy): domain Bacteria; kingdom Bacillati; phylum Actinomycetota; class Coriobacteriia; order Eggerthellales; family Eggerthellaceae; genus Eggerthella; species Eggerthella sp. BIOML-A4. The sequence goes on from NZ_WWRX01000007.1 coordinate 37,709, forward strand.
AGGACGAGATCATCGCGGCCAAGGAGGCCGAGGAGGCCGCCGCGCGCGCCCGCGACGAGCATCTGGCCGACCCGAACTGGAAGGAAGAGCCGGTCGAGCCGGGCGACCAGGATCCGAATCCGCCGTACCGCGAGCCTGCGGAGGGCGACGGCGACGATGCGCCCGCATCTGCTTCGTCGACGTCGGACGAGGCGCCTGTCGACGCTCCGGCTCCGCAAGCCCCTGAGCAGAAAGGCGACGGCACCGAACGATGATCTGGCGCTGCGCAACCTATGAGTTCGATACGAGAATGCCCATCGTCATGGGCATTCTCAACGTTACCCCCGACTCCTTCTCCGACGGAGGCCAGCACGACGGCTTCGATGCCGCGCTGGCTCATGCCGAGCGCATGGCGGAGGAGGGAGCCCGCATAATCGATGTGGGCGGCGAGTCCACGCGGCCCGGCGCCGCGCCGGTGTCCGTGGACGAGGAGCTGGCGCGCGTGCTGCCGGTGGTGCGCGCATTGGCGCAGCGCGATGTGTGCGTGAGCATCGATACGCGCCACGCCGAAGTTGCGCGCGCGTGCTTGGAAGCGGGCGCGGCCATCGTGAACGACGTGTCCGGCTTCCGCGACCCCGCCATGGTGGATGCGGTGCGCGACAGCGATTGCGGGCTGGTGGTCATGCACATGCAGGGCGACCCCTCGACCATGCAGAACGCGCCTTCGTATGACGACGTGGTGGCCGACGTGCGCGAGTGGCTGCGCGACCGGGCTGCCGCTTTGGAGGCTGCGGGCGTCGCGCACGACCGCATCTGCATTGACCCCGGTCCCGGCTTCGGCAAGACGCCGTCGCAGACGCTGGAGCTGGTGCGCAACTTCCAAGAGTTCGTGCGTCTGGGCTACCCAGTGATGGTGGCGGTGTCGCGCAAGAGCTTCTTGGGCTGGGCGTACGGCATCGACGAACCTTCTGCGCGCGACGAGGTTTCGGCTGCCGAGGCGCTCATGGCCTGCGAGCTGGGAGCCAGCGTGGTGCGCGCGCACAACGTGGCGGCCACGGTTGCCGCGCTCGAAGGGCTGCGGCCCTACGCGCTCATCGGCATGGGCTGCAACGTCCCGCTTGTGGCCTCGCCCGGCGAGGAGCGCGAGGGCAAGATCGCCATGCTCAACCAGGCCATCACCGAGCTGTGTTCGCTGCCCGACTCGCAGATCGTCGACATCTCCAGCTTTTACGAGAGCGAGCCGGCCTACTACCTCGACCAAGATTCGTTCGTGAACGCCGTGGTGCTTTTGCGCACAGGTATTCCGCCGAAAGAGCTTCTGGGCTACCTGCATGCGGTGGAGAACAGCCTGGGTCGTGTGCGCGAGGTTCGGAACGGGCCGCGCACGTGCGACCTCGATATCCTCGACTACCAGCTGTACGTCGTGGATGCCGATGTGCTCACGTTGCCGCATCCGCGCCTGCTGGAACGCGATTTCGTAGTGCAGCCCCTGTTGGAGCTGCTCCCTGGCCACGTGCTTGCCAATGACGTGCCGGTTAGCGTCGATGGGGTTACGGTGGGGAAGAGCGTGCGGCTGTGAGCAAGGGGCGCTCTGTGCCCTCGTTTTGCGTCGACGGCTCTTCGTCGCTCCGGAAAGGCGATGCGCGTGTTTCGGAATTTGGATTCGGCAACGAGGGGGAAGGCGGTTCGCCGAGCGGCTTCCCGTTTCGCATCGCTCTGCACGAGGAAGTTGCATCGACGAACGACGAAGTCAAGCGCGCGTTGGAGGCGGGAGAGCCGGAAGGCCTCGTCGTCCGCGCGCTTCGCCAGGTTTCCGGTTACGGCCGGCAGGGTCGTTCGTGGACCAGCCCGGAAGGCGGACTGTATTGCTCGCTGTTGTTGCGCCCCCAGGTGGCGCCGCGCGAACTTCCCACGTTGAGCCTGGTTGTGGGCATGGCGGTGCGCCGCGCACTCGTTGCGCTGGCGGGCGCGCGGGCTGAGGAGGCCGTGCGCATCAAATGGCCCAACGATGTGGTGCTGGCACAAAAGGCGCGCTATGCACGATTTCCTGAAGCAACCGAAATTCGCGACCTGGGGTTTTCCGAATCTGGGAAGGAATTAGGGCAGAAAAATCGTGCACAGCGGTTATTTTGTGCCAACGAAGGCGATGCTTGCAGTGCGCGAGACGGCCGAGCGCCTGATTTCGCGAAGCTTTGCGGCATCTCGCTCGAGGCGCACGGCGGCGGCGTGTGCGTGGGCGTGGGCGTGAACGTACTGCCGCCCGACAAGCGCCCCGACGTGGGAGGCAAGAATCGTCCTGCGTACGTGGCCGACCTCGCGGATTCCGTTGCCGCGCCGGCCGTCGCTGTCGAAGCAGTGCTCGAAGCGCTCCTCGCCGCCTTCGCGCCGCTGTACGGTGTATGGCGGCGCAACGGCTTCGCACCGCTTGTGGACGAGTTCAACGCCTACTCCAGCTTGAACGGACAAAACGTTCGCATGGTCGATCGTGCGGACAATCTGCTGGCGGAAGGGGCGGTTGTGGGCGTCGACGCTCAAGGCCGTCTCGTGCTGCGTAGCGAATCCGGCATCGAAACCGCAATCTCCTCCGGCGAAGCGCACCTCGTGTAGCACGCTCGTTCTGTCGAAAAGCCCGTCGTTCTCTTTGAATCTCCTGCTTGACCCTCGACATGGTTCAGGGTCTACCGTTGTCCCTGCGCCCTGAGCGGCGTCAAGAGGGAACGTACGTAAAGGAGGAGAGATGGAACAAGCCAGATTGTCACGGCGAGACTTTCTCAGAGGAGCGGGGTTAACCGGAGCTGCGGCAGCGGGCATGCTCGCGTTTCCCGGAGCAGGCAAGGCGTTTGCGGACGACGGGGCTGCCGATGCGCAATCAACGGAGGCGACGGATTCAGGCAACGAGTATTCCAAGGCTCTGGGTGACGATGCGTCGCTGTGCCCTCTGCGCAAGGCTGATTTTCCCGGTCCGCGCGGGCCGATCGCGTTCGAGGATCGTGATATCGCCGAATCTGAGATCAGCTCTACCGAGGAGTGCGAGGTTCTCATCATCGGCGCCGGCATCGGCGGGCTGATGGGCAGTTTGAAGGCGGCCGAGGAGGGCGCGAAGGTCATCACGTTGGAGAAGATGACCGAGGGACGCTCGGCGTGGGAGAGTTTCGGCGCGGTGGGCGCGAAGTTCCAAAAGGAGCAGGGGATTGATATCGATCCTGCTCAGCTGCGCGATGAGATCTACCGTGCTGCGGATTGGCGCGTCGACCCCTGCTCCATCGAAACGTACGTGAACCGGTCGGGCGAAGTAGCCGATTTCTGGCAGGATATGCTCGACAAGGGTGGTTCGGGTTGGCAGCTGTACAAGTTCGACCAGGCGCCGAACTACAACGGTTTCCCCGTCATCGACAGCTACGTCAACTTCAAGATGCCCGAGGGTATCAGCACTACGTGGCTGTTCGGCCTGTACGTGTGCAAGGAGCTGCGCGCGGTTGCCGAAACCTACGACAACCTGGAGATTCGCTATGAGATGCCCGCCGTGCAGCTCATCCGCGAAGACGGCGGTCGTGTGATCGGCTGCATCGCTAAGAACGGCGACGGATACGTGCGCATCAACGCATCCAAGGGCGTGTTGCTGGCCACGGGCGGCTACGACGCGAACCCTGAGATGATGCAAGCGTGGGTGCGCCCTGAAGACTACGAGTCCTCTGTGTGGTGGAATCCCAGCTGGGGAACCACAGGCGACGGCCACATGATGGGCCTCAGTATCGGCGCGGACATGGACTCATTGCCGCATCCGGTCATGAACTTCAGCAACGCCACCCCGTCCACGTTCGTCGAGAAGCGCGTGTACTTCCCCGGCGCTATGAACTACTCGATCATCGTCACCGAAGAGGGCAAGCGCTTTGTGAACGAGAACCAAGCGCGCCAGTACATGTCGAACGCCATCAACGTGCAGAAGCGCCGCGGCCATCAGTGTTTCCATATCTTCGACCAGGCTATGATCGCCTCTGCGTTGGAGAAGGAGCCGAGCGCCGAGAAACAGCTTGAGCGCGACGAGGCCAAGGGCCATCTGTTCCGCGCTTCGTCCTTGGGCGAGCTAGCGTCTAAGGCGGGCATCGACGCCGCCGCCCTTGAGGAAACGGTGGCGCGCTACAACAGCTTCTTCGAGGACGGCTTGGAGCGCGACCCCGACTACTACCGTTACACGGGCAACAACAAGCCTTTCACGGGTGAGACGTACTATGCCTTGGTCACGAACAGCGTCATCCTTGCCACGGTGGGCGGCCTCACCATCAACGGCGACACCCAGGTGCTGGACAAGGACGGCAAGGTTATTGAAGGACTCTATGCCACGGGCAACGTGTCGGGCAACTTCTACGCAGGCAACTACCCGCGCCATATTCCCGGCACGTCGGTGGGTCGTGCGGCGACGTTCGGCTACGTGGCGGTAGAGCATATGTTGAAAGGAGGCCAGGCATGAGTCGGTCTACCTTGCGTCTGGACATTATGATTGCCCTCGTGGCGGTTGCGTTGGTGGCGGTGTTCGCGATAGCGGGTTGTGCGCCGCAACAGGCCGATTCCGGGTCGAGCGAGGGTACGAAGACCCAAACGGTGTCGAGCGAGGCGGGCGCCTACGTTTCCGACGAGCAGTGTCTCAGCTGCCATGGCGGTAGCTACGAAGCGCTTGCCGAGCGCACTGCTGACCTGGGTGATTGGAATCCGCATGATTCCCTGCACGGCGGCTACAATGCATGCGTGAACTGCCACGAGAAGGACAAAGAGATCACGTTCAACTACTGCGAGAACTGCCATGTGTACGCGCCTGACGAAGAGGTGCTGTACTAGCAACGCGGTTCTTTCCCTCCCTTGAAGGGCTTCGTCGCGTTCGCTGCGCCGAAGCCCTTTCCTTATGCACTTCAGCTGACGGGCACGTACAGAGTTTCGATGTCGCTTCCGAATCCGTCGAGATTGAGGAAGGAGGGGAAGAGGATGATGTCGTTCCTCACTCGATAACCGTGGCTGTCGAGGTGTTCGAACAGGCTCGTGAACGTTTCCTTCTGCACGCTTTCCGTTCGGGTCGCTTGTCTTCTAAAGCGAATGCATTTTCCCAAGCAGAGGCGCTTTACCTGCTTTCGCGCCCCTTCGTCAAGGCGGTAGCTCTCGTGTTCGGGCATGGTCATGACATAGTCGGGGTTGATCGTTGGGCGGTTGTCCAGCAGGTCGTCTCGCTTGATGATGCGTGCACAGCTGGTGATGCTCAGAAGGTTGTAATACTGCGAGATCGTTTTCTCGTGCTCGAGCGAGACATGGAAGTCTCGTCCGTATGAAGAGTTGATGTACACCTGATCGGCGGCATCCACCAGTTCGAACTCTAAACCAGGTTCAGACTGTATCGCGCCAAGGGTGCTTTCAAGCCGTCTTAGTCGGTACGCGATCAGGTCGGCTTCGTGCATGAGCTTTTCTTGTTGATGCAGCAGTGACCGCTCGAACTCTTCTGTGCCTTGTTTCGCGTCGAGCATAGCGACCGCTTCATCGATGCTGAACCCGTATTGCAGCAGCACACGAAATGCGTTTGATTTGAAGGCATCTTCGGGGGTGAATACTCGGTAACCGTTTTCCTGACGATCCGAGAGAATCAAGCCGTGCTTCTCGTAGAAACGGATCTTCGATTGCGGCAGGCCTGTCATGGCCGAGAATTCCTTCATCCGGTACATGCTTCCCCTGTTCTCCATGTAACGTGGCGATGTTGCTCAAATATAGCATACGCGGTGCGGCTTTACGGTGTATCCGATTTCCAGGCTGTGCGGCGGCGAAAAGATGGGTTACAATGTGCCGTTCCTCGAAATTGGAGAAGCTCGAAAGGCAGCGGCGAACTCATGGAATCAGAAGCAACGAACCCCTCTCTCGACCTCAGTGAAGAACGTGCCGGAGCGCCGATCGGCAAAGATCCGAAGCGCACGGGCCGCGACGATAAAGTCAGCCGCATGGGTACGGCGTCCATTCCGCGGCTTATCGTGGAATTCGCCATCCCTTCTATCCTGGGCATGCTGGTCAACGGTGCGTACAACGTCATCGACTCCGTCTTCCTGGGGCAGGCCATGGGAGAGATCGGCCTTGCCACCGCCACGGTGGCCATGCCCATCATGACGGTGTTCATGGCTATCGCCATGCTCGTGGGCAACGGCGGCAACGCGCTGGCGGCGCTGCGCATGGGCGAGGGCAACCGGGTGGAGGCCGAGCGCAGCCTGGGCAACACGGTGTGCTTGTCTCTCGTGTTCGCGGTGATCGTGGCCGTGCTCATGCATATTCCCGCCTGCGTCAATGCGCTGCTCGGCGTGTCGGGCGCCACGGCGGAGGATTGGGAGTACGCTCGCTCGTTCATCCAGATCATCTCGCTGGGCTTCGTGTTCCAGTGCATCGGCATGGGCGTGAACAACTTCATCCGTACGGCCGGCGCACCGAACCGCGCGCTGGGCACCATGATCATCGGCGCGGTATCGTGCACGGTGTTCAACTTCCTGTTCGTCATGGTGCTGGGCTGGGGCGTGCAGGGCAGCGCGCTGGCCACGGTGTGCGGCCAGGCCATCTCGTGCGCCACGGTGCTGTGGTACTTCATCGTTACGAAGAACGTGCCCATGAAGCTGCATCTGCACTACCTGCCGCTGCATCTGCGCACGGTGCGGCTGATTCTGTCGCTGGGTCTGGCCAGCTTCGCCGTACAGGCGGGCATGGCCGTGGTGAACTTCGTGCTGAACAATCTGCTGAACATGTACGGCGCCATGAGCCCGCTGGGGGCCGAGGGGGCGCTCGCGTCTATCGGCGTGGTGCAGCGCGTGGCCATGTTCGCGGTGCTGCCGCTGATCGGCGTGTCCATCGCCATCCAACCGCTGCTGGGCTTCAACTACGGCGCGCACCTGTTCGAGCGCGTGAAGAAGACGCTATGGTACGGCATCTTCGGGGCGACGGGCATCGGTTTGGCGCTGTGGGCGCTCGTGCATCTATTCCCCGAGCAAATCGTCGGGTTCTTCGGCATCACGAACGAATCGCTGCGCGACTTCACGGTGTTCGCCCTCAAGGTGCAACTGCTCATGCTGCCCTTCATCGGCTTCCAGATCGTGGGCTCGAATTACTTCCAGGCAACCGGGCAGCCGCTCAAGTCCATCTTCTTGTCGCTGACGCGCCAGATACTGTTCCTGGTGCCGCTGCTCATCGTGCTGCCGATGGTGCTGCCCAGCTGGTTCCCGCAGTTCGTCAGCCTCGACGCGCTGTACTTCGCCACCCCCGCGGCCGACTTCCTGGCCATCTTCACCACGGTGGTGTTCATCGTCTTAGAGATGGGACGCTTGAAGAAGCTCGAGAGCGGAGAACTGAAAGCGAAGTTCTAAGCCGCTCGTATCGCGCATCCAGATTGTCACCCTTGCTTAAACCCCGCGGTTCACAAAACTGCGGGGTTTGCTTATAGTGCGAGGCTGCTGAAAACGAAGGATCGTCCTGGAAGAGGAGCGGAGCATGGAAGCAAACAAGGTGAAACAGGGTTCTATGGGGACATCGCGCACGCGCTCGATCGCGTTCGTCGCGTTGACTATCGCCCTCTTGGGCGTGTCCGCATGGGTGTCCATCCCGATCGGGCCGGTGATGCTGACGCTGCAGATGTTCGCGGTCATGTTCGCAATTATGGTGCTCACGCCGAAGCAGTGCATGGCTTCTATCGCCGGCTACCTGGCGCTAGGAGCTATCGGTTTGCCGATGTTCTCAGGCATGCGCGGCGGTATCGGCATGTTGATGGGACCGACGGGCGGATACCTGTGGGGATTTCTGCTGGCTGCGGCGGTTGCGCTGCTCGTTCGCGAGGGTCTGAGGCGTGCGATAGGCGAGAAGGGGGTTTCGGGTCCGATGGCGATCGTGGTCGACATGGTGGCCTGCTTGGCGTTCATCATCGTGACGTACGTGTGCGGATGCTTCCAGTACGCTGCTGTGGTAGGCGTCGATTTGGCGGCAGCTTTCATGGTGACCATCGCGCCCTTCGCCGTGCCCGACTTGCTGAAGGCGGTGGCCGCTGTGCTATGCGCTCGCGCTGTGCTTCGAGCTCTGCCCAAGCGGTAGGAAACATCGATCACCAAACGAAACGGGCGCCTTCGGGCGCCCGTTTCGTTTGGTGATCGATGGCAGAGGGACGTGGTCGATATCTCATCCCTCTGCCATGCTCGCTTGCTGATTTACGCTTCCAGCAGCACCGCGCCGGAGGTGAAGCCGCCGCCGAATGCGACGAGCACCACCTTGTCGCCGCGCCTGATGCGGCCGGCGTTGTACGCGTCGCATAGAGCCATAGGCAGGCTGGCGGCCGACGTGTTGCCGGTGTGGTCGATGGACAGCTGGAAGAAATCCATCGGGCGCCCCAGCTTCTTGGCGGCGTACTTGATGATGCGCTCGTTCGCCTGGTGGGGCACGATGCAGGCGACGTCATCCAGCGTGAGGTTTGCGCGGTCGAGCGCCTCGTGCACGGCCGTGGTCATGGCCTCGGCGGCGAACTTGAACACCTTGGGGCCGTCCATGCGCAATACCTGGCGCGGTTCGCCCGCGTCGACGAATTCGGTAATGCCCAGCTCGGCATCGATACGGGAGAGCGATGCGTCTTCGGGGGCTTCGGGCGACGCGCCGTCGATGTCGAACGGCAACGGGGCGTCGTAGGCAAACGAGCAGGTGAGCGCGTTCGTGTCGTCGTCGGCGTTCGTGATGAAGCTGCTCATGATGCCAGGTCGGTTCTCGTTCCACTCCAGCACCGCCGCGCCAGCGCCGTCGCCGAACAGCACGCAGGTGTTGCGGTCGCTCCAGCCCGTCACGCGCGTCAGGCGCTCGGCTCCCACCACGAGCGCGCGGCGAACGGGGTTGCGGCCCGCGGCACCGGGCGCTCCGGCGGTCGAACCGGCCATCATGCACTCGGCCACGGTCAGGCCGTACACGAAGCCCGTGCAGGCGGCGTTCAGGTCGAACGCAATGGCGTTCTCGAGACCAAGGCGGCGGCGCAGCAGCCCGGCGGCCGAAGGCACCAGCACGTCGGGCGTGATGGTGGCGTAGATGACGAGGTCGATGGAAGCGGGGTCGATGGCCTCGTCGCCCTCGCGCCAGCCGCCGTCGGCAAGACCCAGCGCTTGGCGGGCAGCGGCTTCGGCCAGATCGGTAGCGGTTTCCTCGACGGCAACGTGGCGCGATCTGATGCCCGTGCGCGTGCTGATCCATTCGTCGTTCGTGTCGACGAGCGCTTTCAGCTCGTCGTTGGCCACTTCCAGCTTCGGGAGGGACTTTCCGCATCCGATGATCGTGCTGCCCATGCTGCTCCGTCCTTGGCCGCGCTTTCGAGGCGCGCCTTCAATGCTTTGATAATCAAACTAAATGGATTATAGCAAGCGCCCGCCATCCCGTGTGCGAAACCCAAGCGACCTTCACAAAGGGCGGGCGATGCGTGCCAAGCATGGATGGGCGGTGCGCCGACGTGGGCGTGCTACTTCGCGGCGGCAACCAGGGCTTCGAACAGCGGAACGTTGTTGTCGAGGTACTCAGGATGCCACTGCACGCCGAGGTAGAAGCGCCGCGATGGGTCCTCCAAACCCTCGACCAGACCGTCGCCGCTGACCGCGCTCACCTGCAGCGGGTCGGCCACGCAGGCGATCGCCTGGTGGTGCATCGTGTTCACCAGCAGCGAATGCGGCGCAGGCGCGAGGCCCTCCCAACTCGTCTCGAGCGATGCGGGCCATCCCGCCTTGCAGCCTGGTACCATGCCCTCGCCCGCGCCGTCGCACAGCACCCGGTCCAGCACGCTGCCCGGCGCGATGTCGACGCGCTGGCGCACGACGTCGTAGGGAGGCTTCTGCTGATGCGCCGCGTCGGTGAGCCCGCAGGCGTGCACGTCCTGGTACAACGTGCCGCCCAGCGCCACGTTGAGCACCTGCATGCCGCGGCAGATGCCCAGCGTGGGCAGATCGCGCTCGTGGGCAAGGCGCGCCAGCTCCAGCTCCAGAGCATCGCGCCCATCGAATACGTTCACGGTTTCAGCCAGGCGCGCTTCGTCGCCGTACGTCGCCGGGTTGAGATCCCCGCCGCCGGCCAGCACCAGGCCGTCCAGGCGCTCTACCAGTTCTCGCGCCGCTCGACGGTTCGCATCCGCGCCGCCCTCCACGGGCGGCAGCAGCACGGGCACGGCGCCGGCGGCGGCCACTCGTCGCACGTATTCCACCGTCACGCGCTCGACGGGGACGATCTCGTCCTTCTGCTCCTCTTCAACGTACGTGGTGGTGATGCCGATGATCATGTCGCTCGCCTCCGGTCGTCGTCTTCCTGCCAGCAGCATACGAAAAAGCGTCCCGTCGAGAGTCGACGCGCGAGGAATCCACAAAAGTAAAAGCAAAGGGTAGGGGGCGAGGATAGCGGGATGCCGGCGGCGTAAGAAGAGAACAGCGGCAGCGAAAGATTGGCACGCTAGTTGCTAAGTCGAAGGCCAGAGACGGTTGTCGCCCCGCCCCGCGCGGACGACGCACGATACGGGATCAGGACACAAGGAGGAACGCATATGAAGTCATCGGATCGCCCCAAGTTCGGCAACTTGCAGAACTTGAAGGTGCTCAACGCCGGCGCGGTCATCGCGGCGCCGTTCGTCTGCGAGCTGTTCGCCGAGCAAGGCGCCGACGTCATCGAGCTGGAAAGCACGGTGGCGCCCGACATGTACCGCATGTACGGCGACGCATGGTCGGTCGACCGTCGCAACCAGCGCATGATCACGCTGAACATCCCCTCGCCCGAGGGCAAGGAGATCCTGCTGCAGATGGTGAAGTGGGCCGACGTGCTGGTGGAGTCGTCGAAGGGCGGCACCTGGGAGAAGTGGGGCCTTACCGACGAGGTGCTGTGGGAGGCGAACCCCGCGCTGGTCATCCTGCATATTTCCGGTTTCGGCAACTGGGGCGACCCGGACTACGTGCGCAAGGCGTCGTTCGACCCCATCGGCCAGGCGTTCTCGGGCTACTCGAACCTCAACGGCTTTCCCGACAGCCCGCCCAGCGTGACGAAGCCTTTCACCGGCGACTTCATGACCGGTCTCATGGGCGCTTGGGCCACGCTTGCCGCTGTCATCCGCGCGCGCGAGACGGGCGAAGGCGAGTCCATCGACTGCTGCCAGTTCGAGGCGCTCGTGCGTCTGCAGGGCGCCACGCTGTCCGACGGCATCAACCACGGCATCCAGCCCATGCGCATCGGCAACGAAGACCTCGTGGGCGCGTGCGCCGGCGCGCAGAAGTGCAAGGACGGCTACTGCCAGGTGGCCGTGGGCGGCGCCGGCCCGGTGAAGAAGCTCGTCGAGTTCTTCGGGTTCGCCGACGATCCCGACTTCCAGCCGCTGGGTACCTACCCCTCCGTCACGCGCAAGCCCGGCTGCAAGAGCCTGGACGAGCCGCTGCCCGACCGCGCTGCGAAGTTCCGCGCCGCGCTGGACAGCTGGTGCGAGAAGCACACGGTTGAGGAGGTCAACCGCATCTTCGGCCAGATGGGCGTGGCGGTGAGCCCCCATATGACCTACGAGATGATGCTGAACGACCCGCATTACCAGGCGCGCGAGGTGTTCGTCGACTGCTACGACGAGATCACGCAGAAGACGGTCAAGCAGGTGAACATGATCCCGCGCTTCAAGAAGCATCCCGGCAAGATCGTGCGCGGAGGGGCGAAGTACGACGCCGACACGCAGGACGTGCTCGAGGAATTCGGCTATTCGGAAAAGGAGATCGAGTTGCTGTACGAGAAGGGGGTGCTGCGCAAGGGCGAGTAGCTCGACGGCGGACGGCGCGGCCCCGGCGCGTTCGAACCGGGGCCGCGTCGCCGCGAGAAAAGAGAGGGGAACCCTCTGGCGCCCTAACGATGGCACGGATTTTGCATATCGCTATGGCGTTGGGGATTCTCAGGTAAAACAAAGGAGGCACTATGGGAACTGAAACAATGAAGGGCAGCAACTACGCATGGGCGATCGCCGTCGCCTGCGTAGCCTTCTACGCCATCCCCTTGGGCGTCGTGGCGAACCAGGCCGGTTTGTTCGCATCGCCCGTCATGGAAGAGTTCGGCTGGTCGCGCACCGACGCGACGCTGTACATGTCCATCCAGCCGTGGGTGGCGGCTATCTGCACGCCGTTCGCCGGCAAGCTCATCTCCAGGTTCAACCCTCGCTGGGTGATGACCGCCGCGGCCGCCGTCTTCGGCTTGGCTTCGCTGGCCTGTGCTTGGTTCACCGAGCCGTGGCAGTGGAACGTGTACGGCGTGCTGTACGGCGCGTCCGCCGCGTTCTGGATGTACATCGCCACGCCGACGTTCATCAACCGTTGGTTCGCTAAGAGCAACGGCACCGTCATCGGCGTCATCGGCGTGTGCGCGTCGCTGCTGGGCGCGTTCATGAGCCCGGTCATCCAGGGCTGGATCAGCGGCTATGGCTGGCATACCGCCCGTATCATCATCAGCTTGATCGCGCTCATCGCGTCCGTCGTGCTGACCGCCGCGCTGCTGCGCGAGTCTCCCGAGAAGATGGGCGTGCTGCCCTGGGGCTACGGCGCCGCCGAGGTTGCGTCCGCGAAGTCCGAGGCCAAGTCCGTCATCGACGTCGCTGCTGACGAAGGCGCTACGGCCGCGCAGGCTCGCAAGAACCCGGCGCTGTGGCTGCTCATCGTCATGGCGGGCTTCTTCGTCATCGCCGCCGGCATGATGCAGCAGTTCTCGTCCTACGCTTCCACCGGCGCGCTGGGCGCGGCCGTGGGCGCCATGGGCGTGACCGTGTGCATGATCGGCCAGCTGTTCGGCAAGTTCGGTCTGGGGTGGCTGTGCGACCATACGGGCGCCCGCGTCTCCGGCGTGGTCGCCAGCATCTTCGGCGCCGCCGGCATCGCCATCGTGCTGTTCAGCGTCGATAACGCCATGATGTTCTACGTGGGCGTGTTCCTGTTCGGCATCGGCTTCGCCGCGCTCAACATCGTGCCGCCCATGGCGTGCCGCCAGGCGTTCGGCCAGAAGGACTACGCCAACATCTTCTCGATGGTGGCCACCGGCCTCAACGTGTTCTCCGGCTTCTCGGCGCTCATCTACGCGCAGATCTTCGACATCACCGGATCGTTCGCCGGCTGCTTCTACCTCATCATCGGCTTCTACGTGGTGACGCTCATCTGCTCGCTCGTGATCGTCCCCATGGGCCGTCGCTCCTGGGCGAAGAAGTAAGCTCGACCGCAAACGCGAATCGCACAGCGGGCCGCCCTCGGGCGGCCCGCTTGCGTTGCGGGGGCGTGTAGCGAACATTGTCGCCCCAAAAACACGGTTTCGTCGACAATTCTGTGTTTTTGGGGCGACAATGCTTCCGCTGGGCTTGCTTAGGATGATGCGAAACCCTCAAGTCTCACAATGAAAAGTCCTCAAGTCTCACAACGAAAAACCCTCAAGTCTCACAATTGGAAAAACGTCCTGGAATGGGATTCCCTTCCAGGACGTTCTCGCATGCCCGATTTATGAGGCGCCGGACGCCTTACCGGTACCAGTCCATGACCTGCTTGTAGAGGGGGAGGATCTGCTGGCGCTGGTCGCGGAAGGCGGCTTCGGCGGCGTGCAACTCGGTCGTCGTGTCGTCGGTCGCATCGGCCACGTCCACGCTCAGGGCCTGTTCCAGGCGCTTGCGCGCCTGCTTGTACGCGCTTTTCGCGCCGTGCCCCATCTTCTTCTTCGCCGCGCTGTAATAGTCGTTCGTCGCGCCGATGAGCGCGTAGCAATCGAGCATCTTCTGGATGAGGTCGCGCGTGGCCTGGTCGTCGGCCTTATGCTCGTCCGCGTCGGCCAGCGCCCGCCGGACGTCGTCATGGGCCACTTCGTCTCCGGCCGTGAACACGACGATCTCGGCGTTGCTGCGGTCGAGGTTCGCGGCCGATACGGTCAGCATGCCCGCTTCGTCGATATCGAAGCGAAGCTCGATTTGGGGCACGCCTGCGCCGCTCCACTTGATGTTGCGCACGCGGATGCGGCACAGCGGGATGTTGTCGCAGGCGAGCGGACGGTTTCCCATGAGGATGTGGAACTCGGCGGCCAGCTGGAACGAGTCGGCCGTGGAGAACATAGCGGTTGCGGTATGAGGCAGGCGCACGCCGCTGGGAACCGCTTCGGACACGTATCCGCCGGGCAGCTCCACGTTGAGCGCCAAAGGCAGGACGCCGTCGGGCGCATCGACGTGGATGCGCGCCTCCGGCTCTTCGATGCGCACCAAGTTCTTGTAGACGTCGGAATCCTTGTTCGCCATGACGGCTCCTTCTGCATCGGTCGGGTACGTCTCGATCAACCACTCGCAAATATCATGCCATGTTGGCATCAAATTTGCAGGTGAACCTTGCAGTCGCCCGGAGGCGGCGCTGTCGAGAAGGAGGAACCGTATGAAAGCTCAAGATTGCCCGAAGTTCGGTCCGCTGCAAGGGGTGAAGGTGGTCAACCTCACCATGGCCATCGCCGGGCCGTTCGCCTGCAGCCTGCTAGCCGACCTGGGCGCCGAGGTCATCGGCGTGGAAAGCCCGCGCGGCCGCGACACCTCGCGCCCCACGAACCAAGCGTTGCAGGGCTGGGGCACGCAGATGGAGCGCCGCAACACGCGCTCGCTGTGCATGAACGTGAAGGACGGCGCGGGCCGCGCCTGGTTCTTCGAGCTGCTGAAGCAGGCGGACATCCTCGTGGACGGCTTCCGCGGCGGCCAGATGGCGAAGTGGGGCATGACCGACGAGGCGCTGTGGGAGGTCAACCCGAAGCTGACCATCGCGCACATCTCGGGCTTCGGCCAGACGGGCGACCCGGCGTACGTGTCGCGCGCCTCGTTCGACGGCATCGGCCAGGCCTACGGGTGCTTCATGGAAATGAACGGGTATCCCGACCGCTTGCCGGTGCTCGCGTTTCCCCAGGTGTCGGACTACTACGCGGGCTTCATGGCCAGCATCGGCGCGTTGGCCGGCTACATCAACGCGCAGCGCACGGGCAAGGGCGACAGCGTGGACGTGGCTCAGTACGAGGCCATGCTGCGCTGCGAGGGCTTCTACGCGCTGAACTACCTGAACACGGGCGCGCTGCCTGTGCGCGAGGGTTCGCACAGCACGTCGAGCGCCGGCTACGGCACGTACATCTGCCAGGACGGCGTGCCCATCTACACGCTCATCCTGGGTCCCGGCGTGGTGCGCGCGGCGCTGCCGCTGTTCGGCCTCGAGTACGGCAGCGAACTGTTCCCCGAGGGCACGCCGGTCATCTCGTTCGGAAGCGAGGCGGGCAACGTGCTGGAGGAGGCGATGGAGGCGTTCTTCGGATCGCACACCGCCGAGGAGGCCGAGCGGCTCATGCTGGAAGCCGGCGTGCCGTGCAGCCGCATCTACACCTACGAGATGGCGGAGCGCGACCCGCACTACCAGGCGCGCGAAAGCTTCACCGAGTGGAAGAACTCCTACGACGACGAGTCGATCCGCGGCGTGAACGTGGTGCCGCGCATGAAGAACAACCCGGGGCAGATTTGGCGCGGCATGCCGCTGGTCGGCGCCGACAACGAGGACATCCTCGAAGAGCTGGGCGCCACGCCCGACGATGTCGCCAGCCTCTACGACGAGCAGCTCCTCAAGAAGGAGAACGGCCCCTTCGGCTAAACGAGGAACGGGACAAAGGGACGGGGATCGATGTCTTGTCCCCCGTCCCTTCGCTTTTCCGAGCGGCCGATCGAATAAGACGGTAGTCCCGCCCCTTGCCCCATCGAGCGAGGCGGCACCTTCCCGGTCTCGTTCCATCCCATGATCGCGTCAGCTTGGCACGGTATTTGCTCCACGTCTTTCATCGGAAGTTTCAGGGGATTTGAGACAAGGAGATGAGGACATGGGCACTGCGCGTACCAAAGGAGCCGTGTGGGCTTGGCTCGTCGTTATCGGGTGCATCGGGTTCTATTCCATCCCAACCGGCATTATCGGCAACACCTCGGGCATTTTCGTGGCTCCGGTGATGGACCAGTTCGGCTGGACGCAAACCGACACCACCATGTACCGCACCATCCAGCCGCTGGTGGCCGCCGTGTGCGCGCCGATAGCCGGCAAGCTGATGGAGAAGTACAACCCGCGCTGGATCCTCGCGGCGGTTTCGGCGGCCTTCGGCCTGGCATCGTGGGCGAGCGCCTACGCCACCGAGCTGTGGCAGTGGAACCTCTACGGCGTGGTGTACGGCGTGACGTCGGCGTTCTACATGTACCTGGCGGCTCCGGTGCTGATCAACGCCTGGTTCAAGAAGAGCGCAGGTTTGGCCATCAGCATCACGGCGGCGACGCTGTCCATCTTGGCGGCCGTTGCCAGCCCCATCGGCCAGGAGCTGATCAACCAGTTCGGCTGGCAGACGGCGCGCGCGGCGCTGTCCATCGTGACCACCGTGCTGTCGGTGGTGCTGACGGTGGCGTTCGTGCGCAAGAGCCCCACGGTCATGGGCCTGCTTCCGTTCGGCGCGGGAGAGCAAGACGATGCGGCCAACCAGTCCGCAGCCCCCGAGCCCGACGAGGGCGCCACGGTGGCGCAGGCCATCAAGTCGCCCGGCCTCTACCTGCTCATCCTCGTGGCCTGCATCTTCGTCATGTGCGCCGCCTTCTTCCAGCAGATCCCCGCGTTCGCCGCGCACGGTGCGCTGGGCGCGAGCGCAGGCGCCATGGCCGTGTCCATCATCATGGTGGGCGGCGTGGTGTTCAAGCTGGTGCTGGGCGCGCTCAACGACAAGATCGGCGTGAAGTACACGGGCATCATCGCCGCATCGTGCGGCGCCATCGGCATCCTGCTGGCCTACATCGCGGGCGAGAACGTGGCCCTGTTCTACGCGGGCATGGTGGTGTTCGGCGGCGGGTACGCGGGCCTCACGGTCATCGCGCCCATGCTGGCGCGCGCGGCCTTCGGATCGCTCAACTACTCGCAAATCTACAGCTGGGTATCCACGGGCATCTTCATCGCAACGGCCGTATCGTTCTTGGTGTACGGCATGATCTACGACACCACGGGCTCGTTCGACCTGTGCTTCATCCTGGTCATCGGCATGTACGTGCTGGCCGTCGTGCTGGTTCCCGTCACGCTGGCGGTGTCGCAGAAAGCTTGGAAGCGCCGCGGAAAGTAGGCATCGCACCTGTCACCCACGATCGCGACGTGGGCGCCGCCACCCCTGTCGGCGCCCGCACGCTGCATCGGCATCTACACGAACGAAGAGAGGATTCGAACGCATGAGCACGCAGTACCCCGTCCTGGGATCGCCGTTGCAGGTGAACGGCATCACCTTGAAGAACCGCATGATCACCACGTCCATGTCGCCGGGCGCGGGATACGTGACCAAGGACAACCGTCCCACGCAGCGTTTGGCGAACTACCTGGAGGAGCGCGCCGAAGGGCAGACGGCCCTCATCATCCAGACCATCTGCCCGTGGAAGCGCAACGACATCGATCCCGATCACATCCACGAGCTTCCCAGCTGCTACGACGAAAGCTGCATCCCCGACCTGCAGCGCTACATGATCGAGCCGGTGCACAAGCACGGCGGCCTCATCTGCGCGCAGCCGTACTACGTGCACGACTGGAAGCCCGACGCCGAAACGCCGGAAGGCCCCTACGGCCCGTCCGACATCGCCATCCTCAAGTTCATGGGCGGCTTTCGCGCCATGACGCTCGAGCAGATCGAGGCGTTCAAGCAGCAGTACTTCAACGCGGCGCGCGTGTGCAAGGAAGCCGGCTTCGACGCCATCGAGGTCATGGCGGGCGTGGGCGGCATCCTGTCGCGCTTCATGGCGCTGGCCACCAACAACCGCACCGACGAGTACGGCGGCAGCCTGGAGAACCGCGTGAAGCTGACGCTCGAGGTGATCCGCGGCGTGCGCGAGGTCGTGGGACCTAAGTTCCCCATCGTCGTGCGCTGGTCGCCCATCGACTTCATCAAGAGCCCCGCGGGTCCGGGCCTGTCCATGGAGGATGCGCTGCGCATCGCCCCCATGCTGGAGGAAGCGGGCTGCGACCTGCACGACCTTTCCGTGGGCTGGCACGAGACCAGCGAGCCGCTCACCACGAAGGCCATCGAGGACGGCCACTGGACGTTCGTCTCGCAGCAGATCAAGACCGTGGCGAAGAAACCGGTGGCGCAGGGGTATCGCAACACCGATCCGCGCGTGATGGAGCAGAACCTCCAAGACGGCAAGATGGACGTGGTCGCCGGGCTGCGCTACAGCATCGCCGACCCGGCGCTGCCCCGCAAGGTGATGGAAGACCGCACCTGCGACATGCGCCTGTGCATCGTGTGCTGCCGCTGTCTGGACGACGTGGTGAGCCAGGGCAAGCCGCTCAACTACTGCGGCGTCAACCCGCGTTTGGGCGAGGAGCTCGACCATGAAGCGTTCCCGCAGGCGTCGAAGCGCAAGAAGGTCATGGTGGTGGGCTCGGGCCCGGCGGGCATCAACGCCGCGCTGACCGCGGCGCAGCGCGGGCACGCCGTCGACCTCTACGAGGAAGGGCCGCGCCTCGGCGGGTGCGTGAAGATGAGCAGCATCTTCAGCCCCTACCACGAGCGCTACCTGGACTACCTCCTCACGCAGGTGAAGCAGCATCCCCAGATCACCGTGCATCTCAAGACGAAGGTCACGCCCGAAACGGTGCGGCAGGCCAAGCCCGACGCGGCCATCGTTGCCGTGGGCGGCAAGCCCCTGGGGTTGGACGTGCCGGGCGCCGACGGCAAGAACGTCGTCTCGTCGCACGACTTCCTCGAGATGATCAACGGCCATAAGCCCGCAGGGAAGAGGGGCGCGTTCAACAGCTTCATGTGGGGCGCGGGGTCGCTGTTCCTCAGCATGTACTACACGCCGTCGTTCGCGCGCACGATGACCGAGAAGTCGCCGTGGCCCATCAGCCGCAACGTCGCCATCATCGGCGGCGGCCTGCCGGGCTGCGAGTTCGGCCACCTGTGCATGGAGACGGGCCGCACCACCGCCATCATCGAGGAGCGCAAGAAGGTGGGCTTCGACGTGGGCGGGTCCGATCGTTTCGGGCTGATCAGCAGCTTCAAGCAGGCGGAGAACGTGGAGATGTACCCGCTCACGCGCGTCACGGCCATCACCGAGGAGGGCGTGGGGGCCGTGCAGACCACGCCGGAGGGCGACATGGAGCTGTTCATCCCCGCCAAGACCGTGGCCATCACGCTGGGGCTTGCCGAGAACCACGATTTGGGCGAGGCGTGCAAGCCGCTTGTGGACGAGGTGTACCTCGTGGGCGATTGCGAGACGCCGGGGCGCATCGCCGACGCGACGAAGATGGGCTATCGCGCGGCATGCGCGCTGTAGGAGAGGAAACGCGAGTGAGTGTCATAACCGAACGACCCGTCAATCGACCCGTCATCCCAAGCGAAGCAGCCGAAGCCGTCGGATCCGACGCGTCCTTCGCCTGCGCTCCCGAGCGCGACGTCGTGTACGCCGAGCGTCTCGAAGGCGGCATCGAGGTCGTCTATCTGAACCAGCCGCGCAAGAAGAACGCCCTGTCCGGCGAGATGATGACCAAGCTGGACGCGCTGCTGCGCGCGGCGGACGTCGACGACGGCGTGCGCGTGGTGGTGCTGCGCGGCGCGGGCGACGATTTCTCGAGCGGCGGCGATCTCGACCAGGGGCCCGCCCTCGAACCGGGCCCCGAGGGCGCGCGCAAGACGCTGCGCCGGTACTTGGCCGTGGTTCGCACCATCCGCACGATGTCGAAGCCGGTGGTCGCGATGGTGGACGGCTACGCCGTGGGCGGGGCGTTCGCGCTCGTGTGCGCCTCCGACCTCGTATGCGCGTCCGAGCGCGCGCTGTTCGTGCCGGCGTTCTGCCAGATCGGCATCGTGCCCGAGATGGGCATGATGAAGCTGCTGCCCGACCTGGTGGGGCCGCAGCGCGCTAAGGAGCTGCTGTTCTTCGGCGGCAAGATCCCCGCGCTCCAGCTGTACGACTGGGGCGTGGTGAACCGCGTGTTCCCGACGGAAACGCTCGAAGCCGACACGCTGTGGTTCGCGCGCCAGCTGGCGGGGATGCCCGACGCGTCCATCCACCTTACGAAGAACATCATGAACGCGCTGGCCGACGGCAACCTGGAAGCGTGCCTGGAAGCCGAATCGACGGCGTCGCCGTTCTGCACGACCACGAAGGCGTACGCCGCCACCATGGAGAAATTTGCCCGCTGAACCCTGCGAAGGTGAGACGATATGGCCCAGTACAACGTAGCGGAACCGTTCTTGGCGAGCGTTCGGGCGCATCCCGATAAAACGGCCGTCGTGTTCGACGGACGCGAGATCACCTACCGCGCCATGAACGATCGCATCAACCAGATGGCCGGCGTGCTCACCTGCGATTTGGGCGTGCGGCCGGGCGATCGCGTGGCCTACCTGCTGCCGAACTGCCCCGAGCTCCTTGAGCTGTACTACGCTGTCCAGAAGATCGGGGCGGTGGCCGTGCCGCTGAACTACAAGCTCATCCCGCGCGAGGTCGCCTATCTGGTGAATGCCAGCGGGGCCGAGGTGCTCGTGTTCGCCAGCCAGTTCGCCGCGTCGGTTGCCGAGGCGGCGCAATCGTTCACGTCCGACGTGGCGCTGGTCAGCGCAGGCGGGGAGGTGTCCGGCGCGCTCGATCTGGAGCGGGCGCGCGCCGGCCGCAGCACCGCCGAGCCCCCGCTGTTCCGCTACCCCGACGCATTGTCGCGCATCCAGTACACGGGCGGCTCCACGGGCCTGCCGAAAGGAGCCGCACGCACCCACGGAGCCGACCTCGTGGAGCTCGACGCCATCATGGATTCCAACGGCATCGGCGACGATCCCGACAACGTGGTGCTCATCCAGTGCCCGCTGGAGCACCACGGCGGCCACAGCTGGTTCACCATCGCGTTCGCGGCCGGGGCGACGCTGGTCATCTGCGAGGCGTTCAACGCCGAGCAGATCCTCCATTTCATCGAGTTCTACCGCGTGACGTACATGATCTTGCTGCCGCCTACCACGTACCTGCGCCTTCTGCGGTGCCCCACCATCGACCAGTGCGATCTCAGCTCGGTGCGGCTCGTGCAAAGCGCGGCCGGAGCCACCACGAAGCCCATCATCCAAGCCATCTACGACAAGTTCCCCAACGCGGTGCTCAACTACGGCTGGGGACAGTCGGAAAGCGGCGCCGGCAGCAGCCTGAAGATCACACGGGCCATGTTAGAGGCCGATTCGCCCCTGCTGGAGAGCGTGGGGCGGCCGATGAAGCACGTGGAGATGAAGGTGGTGGACGAGGACGGCAACGAGGTGCCCGACGGCGAAGTGGGGGAGGCTCTGTTCCGGTCGCGGTCGGTGATGCAGGGCTACTACGGCCAGCCCGACCTGACCGACGAGGCGTTCACGCCCGACGGCTGGCTGCGCACGGGCGACCTCATGATGCGCGATGCGGATGGGTACTACTACGTGCGGTCGCGCAAGAAGGATATGATCAAATCGGGCGGCGAGAACGTGTTCGTCGCCGAGGTGGAGAACGTGCTGCGCACGCACCCCGCCATCGACGACTGCCTCGTGTTCGGCACGAGCGACCCGGTGATGGGGGAGGCCGTGGCCGCCGTCATCCAGCCGCGCGAGGGCTCGAACCTCACGGCCGCCGAGGTGCAAACGCACTGCAAGAACCATATTTCCAGTTATAAGAAGCCCCGCTACGTGGTGTTCATGGACGACATGAAGCGCGACAGCGCGGGCAAGGTGCGCAAGCAGGATATCGTGGCGTACTTCGACGAGCGCAAGGAGCAGGCCGCGCCGCGCCACCACGAGAAGCTTCGCAGCGATCCCGACATCTACCTCATCCAGGTGCCCTACTCGGGCGGCACGCCCATCGGCTACACGAACGCCTACCTCATCGCCACCGACGAGCGCAACCTGCTGGTCGATACCGGCGTCAGCCATGAGGCGTCGTACGAGGTGCTGCGCTCGGCGCTGCAGGATCTGCGCGTTGACATGGCGCGCACCGACGTGTTCGCCACACACTTCCACATCGACCATCTGGGCCTGATCGCGGCCATCGCGCACGAAGACACGCGTGTATACCTGAGCGCGCGCGACGAAGAGCTGTTCCGCGGCCGCGGTGCCAGCTCGTATCGCGGCACGGTGAAGGCGCGGCTTTCGTGCGAGGGGTTTCCGCCGGACGAGCTGGACGAGCTGGAACGCACCGACGCCAGCCTCATCCCGCGCGTGGAGTGGCCCATGCCGGAGCGTTTCGCGAACCTGGCCGACGGGGACGAGCTGCGCTACGGCGGCTACCGGATGCGCGCCGTCGACACGCCGGGGCACACGCCGGGCCACCAATGCCTGTACCTGCCCGATCAGAAGGTCATGTTCTACGGCGACCACCTGCTGATGAACAGCTCGCCCAACATGGCGCCGTTCCCCGGCGAGGCGGATTCCCTGGGCGACTACCTGCGCAGCTTGGACAAGGTGGCGCAGCTGCCCGTGGAGTTCGCCTGCATGGGGCACGGGTTCGTCGACCCGCGGCGCCAGGCCGAGGCCATGCCCGAGCGCATCGCCTGGCTGCAGCGGCATCATCGGCAGCGGCTCGACGAGATCGCCGCGCAGCTCGAGGAGCGCCCCGGCATGACTGGCACGGAACTTGCTAAGTCCATCACGTGGAACATTCCGCATGCCGCTTGGGAGGAGATACCCATCATCCAGCGGTGGATCGTCGTGTGCGAAACGCTGGCCCACCTCGACCATCTGATGGGCGAAGGCAGGGTGCGCAGGGAGCGCGCCGGGGATGCCTACCGGTATTTCATGGAGCAACGCTAGGGAGAACCGAAGGAAAGGAACGACGGGATGGATTTCAGCTTGACCGATGAGCAGCAGCTGCTGCTCGACAGCGTCGACGAGCTCATGGAGCGCTACGGCACCGAGCAGTATTTCAAGGAGTGCGACGAGAAGCACGTGTGGCCCCAGGAGTTCACCGACGCGCTGCTGGAGAACGGCTTCCAGATGCTGGGCGTCGACGAGAAGTTCGGCGGCACCCCGGTGGACGTGACCACGCTCATGCTGGTGTCCGAGCGCATCTGCAAGAACGGCGCGCCCATCTACGTGTACGGCAACCTGTGCGCGCTCAAGGACATGACGGAGTACGGCACGCCCGAACAGCAGGAGCAGTGCTTCGCCGAGGTCATGGTAGGCAAGCCCGGTTTCGTGCTGGGCTTCACCGAGCCGGGCGCGGGCTCCGACAGCTCGTCGCTGGCCAGCACGTACCAGCGCCGCGACGGCAAGGTGTACCTGAACGGCAGCAAATCGTTCATGACGAACGCCGTGAACTCCAAGTACATGCTATGCGTGGCGCGCGATGCCGACGACGATCCCGAGGATCGCGCCAACCGCTCCCGCTTCTCCATGTGGTGGGTGCCGCTGCACGACGACGAGGGCAACCTGGCTCAGGGCATCTCCATCGAGCCGTTGGAGAAGATCGGCTGGAACATGGGCAACACCTGCGAGCTGCACATGCAGGACGTGGAGCTGGAGGAGAAGGACCTCGTGGGCGTCGAGGGCAACGGCTTCATGCAGGCCATGGTGAACTTCGAGGTGGAGCGCCTCATCGCATGCGCCCAATCGCTCGGCGCGGCCCAGTGCGCCTTCGAGGACGCGGTGCGCTACGCCACCCAGCGCATCCAGTTCGGCAAGCCCATCGGCAAGAACCAGCTCATCCAAGAGCACATCACCGACATGTACCTGAAGATCGAGAACATGCGCAACTGGGTGTACAAGACGGCCTGGAAGATCGACAACGGCGAGTCGGTGCAGATCGATTCCGCCGTGGCGAAGCTGTACTGCGGCCGCGCCGCCTTCGAGGTGTGCGACACCGCGCTGCAGGTGATGGGCGGCATCGGCTACACGAAGGACTGCCGCATCTCGCGCCTGTGGCGCGACCAGCGCGTCTACCGCATCGGAGCCGGCACCGACGAGATCATGATCCACATCGCCGGCCGAGCGATCCAGAAGCAATTCCAGGAATAGAAAGGACTTCATCATGCCTGAAATCTTCAATCCCGTGGACGACCTTATCGCCGAGCAGGCGCTGGTCGACGCCCTCGTGGCGGACTTCACCGAGGACGACTGGAACCGCATGGCGTCGTACTGCACCACCTGGACGTTCAAGGACGTCATCTGCCATATCGCGTTCTTCGACTACTGCGCGGTGGAGCTGCTGGCCGGGCGCGGCGAGAGCGTGAATGCCGTGGCCGATGCGGCATCCGAGCAGGACGAGCACTACCACGTCATGGCGTTTCGCGACCGAAGCGGCGCCGACATCCTGAACTGGTGGCGCGAGCAGCGCACGCTCATGACGGCATCCTTCCTGGAGCTGGGCCCGAAGGGCCGCGTGCCGTGGGCGGCAGGCATCCCGCACATGTCCGTGCGGTCGCTCGCGTCGGCGCGCCTCATGGAGCTGTGGGCGCACAGCGTGGACCTCTACGATGCGCTCGGCATCGACCCTGTGGTGAAGGAACGCATCACGTCCACGCTGTTCCTTTCGTGGCAGGGCCGTCCTAACATGTACAACGTGAACGGGCTCGCGTTCGATTCCGAGATCCCGATGTACCTGGAGCTGACGCTTCCGTCGGGCGAGCTGTGGACGAAGGGCGAGCCGAACGATAAGAACTACATCAAGGGCTCGGCGAAGGATTGGGCGCTCGTGGCCATCCGCCGCCGCAACTGGATGGACACCGGCCTCGAAGTGGTCGGCGACGAGGCGCGCACCTACGCGGGCATCGTGCAGACCTACGCCGGCCCCGCCGATCCCGCGCCGCAAGCGAAGAACCCGCGCTAGGTCGTTCGCAAAACCGTCCTGAGGGGGGGGGCGACCCCCTTCAGGACGTTACCGGTAGATCATGGGGACGGGGCGGCAGGCGGCGAAATCGGGGCAGGTGTCGCAGTCTTCGCCGAGGTCGGGCGAAATGCGCTCGCGCTCTACCTGCTCGCATCCCAGCGCCGTGTAGAACGGAACCGCCGGGCCGCGTGCGACGAACAGCAGCGCGCCGTAGCGTGTCCGAGCGTCCTGCATGAGCGCGCGTCCCACGCCCAGCCTGCGCGCCTGCGGGTCCACCACGATGGGGCTGACGTACCGATCGCCTTCGGCTTCGACGATGCGGATGAACCCGACGATGCGGTCCCCGTCCAGCGCGACGTACGACGTTCCGCGCGGGGTGAGCGTGCCCATGCCGGCGTCTTCGGCCAGGCGCGCGATGGCGGCGGCGTCCTGCTGGGTAGCTTCGCGGATGGTGGGGGTTGATGGATCGCACGTCATGAAGGGGTCCTTCCTGAGCTTTCTCCATAGATTAGTAAAACAATTAGCAAAAATCGTGCTAGAGTTTATAATATCGCATAATTGGTTGAAAATTTCACGGAATCATCTTAAAATGAGAGCATGAGCACCGCTCGTCGGTGAAATCGCGCGGCTGTCGAGGGGAAGCGGCCGAAGCGCGTCGCAGCAAGGGGGTTGCATGTCGGATTGTCCGAGCCAAGCCGTACGCATGGAGGCGCGCTCCAACGTCTCGGTGCGGACCAAGCAGCATTTCGCTCCCACGGCCATCCAGGGCCTCGAGGTGCTGTCGCTGCCGGTCGCGCGCCTGGACGCGTACGTGCGCGACCTGGTGGAGCGCAACCCCTTGCTCGATTTCGACTACGATCACGGTTCCCTCTCGTTCGAGGAGCTGCCCGACGAGGAGGACGGCGACGCTGCGGCCGATGCCGAAACGGCTGCCGAGGGGTTCGATGCGCGCCCGCCGTCGGCGATCGCCTGGGATGCCCGCGGGTTCGACCTGGCCCGTCTGCGCGACGAGTGCTCTCAAACGGAAACGCTGCACAGCCATGTGCGCATGCAGCTGACGGGCGTGCGCGTCGGCGAAGAGGACCGCGCTCTGCTCGACGCCCTTATCGAGAACATCGACGACGACGGGTACTTCTCCGGCAGCATGCATGCGCTCTGCGCCGAAGCGGGGCGCTCGATAGAGGACGGCCAGCGGCTGCTCGAGCTCGTGCAGCAGCTGTCGCCTCGCGGCGTGGGCGCGCGCGATCTGGCCGAATGCCTTGCGCTGCAAATCGACGACGGCCTTCCCTATGCGGACGTGATTCGCGACATGCTGCGCACCGGGCTGGACGACCTCGCCGAAAACCGCACGACGAAGCTCATGCGCGTCTACCATTTGACCATCGACGACCTTGCCGCCATCCGCGAGGTCATCTGCACGCTCGACCCTCGCCCGGGCTCGTCTTTCTCGCAGCGCAAGGGCACCGTGTACGTCATCCCCGACATCACCATCAGGCGCGATGGCACGGCCTTCTCGGTGCAGGTTACCGGCGAGCTGTCGGAAACGCTGGTGCTCAACGGATCCTACGACCGCATGGAGCAGCGCGGGGGCATGGACGACGAGGCGCGGGAGTGGCTGCACGAGAAGCGCGCCGAGGCGGATGCAGCGCTGGCGAACATCGACCAACGGCGCCAGACGCTCCATCGGTTCGGCGTGTATCTGGCCGAGGTCCAATACGATTTCTTCATGGGCGGCGAGGCGCGGATGCGCCCGCTCACCATGCAGCAGGCCGCCGATGCGCTGGGCGTGCATGTGTCCACCATCAGCCGCACGGTGCAGGACAAGTACGCCCTCACCCCGTGGGGCGTGTTCCCGCTCAAGCACTTCTTCTCAAGTTCGGTCGCCTGCACGGCCGAGGAGCGCCGCCATGCGCTGTCGTCGCTTGCCATCAAAGACCGCATCAAAGACCTGGTGGCCCAAGAGGACCGTCGCACGCCTTTGAGCGACGCGACGATCACCGCCATCCTGAACGGCGAGGGCGTGGACATCAAACGGCGAACCGTGGCGAAGTACCGCGAGGCGCTGGGCATCGGCCGGCAGTCGCAGCGAAGACGGTAAGGTACTCGATCGAAAGGGAGGGGAGCGTACGTGGTATATCGAAAAGAACACGCGATAGAGGCCTGGAAGACGTTCGTCAGCACGGGCACCATCCTCGAAGACAAGGTGCGCCCCGAAATAGCTCGCTCATGGCTTCGATGCCGCGCCGCCGGCGTGAACCCATGGTCGAGCGATTTCACCGAGCAGAACGTCGCGCTGCTGGAAGAGAAGCGGCAGCGTTTCGCGGCATCGCTCAAATCGACCGCTCCGGTGATGAAGTTTCTGAAGGAGATGCTGGGCTGCAACGTGTCGTTGATGGACGGCGAGAACTTCGTGTTCGAGCTGATGTCGCCCTTGGCGGTGTATCCGCGCACGTTCGGCACGTTCACGCGCGAAGAGGAGGTGGGCACCGGCAACGCCACCCTGGTGGCCTACGAGAAGAAGCCGGTGCGCGTCGACGGGTTCGAGCATTATCGCGCCATCGTGCAAACATATTCGGGCGTGTCGGTTCCCTACCTCGATGCCGCGGGAAAGTACTACGGCGCGATGAACATCAACAGCCCGTTCGCCGTCTTGCCGCAAAGCGCGCTCGAGCTGTGCCGCATCGGCGTCTCGTTGACGAACGACTTGCATCGCGCCGGTGCGAAGGCGGGCGCTTTGCTGTCCACGGTCGACTTCTTCAAACCGCTTATGCTGGCCTACGAGCACCCGGTGCTTCTGATCGACCCCAACGGCCGCATCCTGGGCGGCAACGCGGGCATGCGCGCATATTGCCCGGGCTGGGAGCAGTATTCGTACGGCTCGCAATCGCTCGGCGCCTATCTGGGAAAGGACTTCTCCGTGCAGGACGTGCTCGATCTGCCGGACAAGCTGGAGGCACCGCTGCCCATCCGATTCAAGAAGGGGCGCTCGCGCGCGGTGCACGAGCTCAACCTCGTGCGGCACGGCAAGGTGGAGGTCGAAGGACAGGAGCCGTTCGTCATGCTCGTGTTCGAAGACGGCAACGAAGCCGAGCGCAACGCCCGCAGCGCAACCGGCCGGCGCAGCGACGCCGCAGTCATGCCGACCGGCGACAAGGTGGACTACATCGGGGAAACCGAGGAGTGGAAGAAGATCGACCGCATGGTGCAGAAGGTCGCGCCCATCAAGACGAACGTGCTGCTGTTGGGCGAGACGGGCACCGGCAAGGAAGTGGTGGCCCGCGCGCTGCATCGTCGCAGCGGACGCACCGGCGAGTTCGTGGCCATCAACTGCGGCGCCCTGCCGCGCGACTTGCTGGCCACCGAGCTGTTCGGCTACGAGGGCGGGGCGTTCACCGGGGCGCGCGAGACGGGCGCGGTGGGGAAGTTCGAGTTCGCGGACGGCGGCACGCTGTTCCTCGACGAGATCGGCGAGATGCCGGTGGACATGCAGGTGAGCCTGCTGCGCGTGCTGCAGGAGCAGAGCGTCACGAAGCTGGGATCGAACACCGCGAAGACGCTCGACGTGCGCGTGATCGCCGCGACGAACCAGAACATCGAGCGTCTGATCTCCGAGAAGAAGTTCCGCAGCGACCTGTACTACCGTTTGAGCCTTGTGGAGATCCGCCTGCCTCAGCTGCGGCGGCGCTCCGCCGACATCCCGCCGCTGGTGGATTATTTCAACGGGCAGCTTTCCTCGGTGCTCGAGGTGCCGTGCACGCCCTTCCCCGCCGAGACCATCGAGGCGCTGCAGGCTTACAGCTGGCCGGGCAACGTGCGCGAACTGCGCAACATCGTGGAGCGCTGCCTGATCATGCAGGGCCAGGGCGCCAACGTCACCGTGGATTCGCTGCCGCCCCATATCGCGAATGCGGCGAACGCCATGCCGGACGGCCCGGTAGCCCACGCCGCCGTGGCCGTGCAGCAGGATGCGGGGGCGATGCGGGAGGGCGTCGAGGACGATGCGGTGTCGGAGGAGCGCCATCTTGTGCAGGCGCTGCTCGCGCAGCACGAAGGCGACCTCGCGGCGGTGGGGCGGCAGCTCGGATTGACGCACGAAGAGCTCTCCGAGCTGCTCAACCGCCTTCACCTGCGCGTTCGCGTGGTGCTCGAAAGCATGGACGACGCGTTCTAGAGCGCTTGGGCAGGCTGGCACGCTTTTTGCTTTTCGAAGGTGCGGAACCGCATTCCCGAGAAGCAAAAGGAGTGATTCATGAACATCGTTGTGTGCTACAAGATCGTGCCCGACGAGCAGGACGCGGTCGTGCAGGCCGATCGCACGCTGTCGTTCGAGCGCGCTGCGCTCAAAATCGGCGATTACGACCTCAACGCCGTGGAAGCCGGCGCGCAGCTGGCGTCGGCTTCCGGCGCGTCGCTTGTCAGCCTGACCGCCGGGGGCGATCCGGTGGAGGACTCGAAGTTGAAGAAAGCCATCCTCGCGCGCGGGCCGCACGAGAACGTGGCGGTGAAAGACGCGTCGCTGCCCGAGGCCGGATCGGCGGTGACGGCGCGGGTGCTCGCAGCGGCCGTCAAGCAGCTGGACGACGTGAGCTTGGTGCTGTGCGGCGAGGGGTCGGCCGACCGCTATGCGCAGCAGGTAGGCGTGCAGCTGGGCGAGCTGCTGGGGCTTCCTACCGTCAACGCCGTCAGCTCCATCGAGCTCGACGACGGCGTCGCGCATGTCGAGCGCACGGTGGGCGCGGTGGTCGAGCGCCTCGACGTGCCGCTTCCGGCCGTGCTGTCGGTGGTCGCCGACATGAACACCCCGCGCATCCCCTCGATGAAGGACATCCTGGGCGCGGGCAAGAAGCCCTCGCGCGTTCTTTCCTTCGAAGATGTGGGCTTCGACGGCTTTGACGAGGCCATCGACGTGGTGAGCACGCTTGCGCCCGAGCAGCGCGATCGCGCGTGCGAGATCCTCGAAGGCGATGACGACGAGACGATCCAGGCGTTCGCGGCACGCGTGCGCGAGCGGCTGTAAGGAGGCATCCATGAGCGATAAGACGATTGCGGTGTTCGCCGACACGGCGGAAGCGTACGAGGAGCTGTGCAGCGGGGCGCGGGCGCTGGGAGGGAGGCCGGTTGCGCTGTGGGCCGGCGACGAGGCCGACGCGCAGCGCATCGCGGCGTGGGGTGCGCGCGTGATGCACGTCGGCGCCGTTCCCGAGGGTGCGCTGTACGAGGACTGCGTTCCCGCGTTCCAGGAGGTCGTCCAAGCCGAGCAGCCGACGTTGATCCTGGCGCGCATGTCGAAGCGCACGCAGTGCGTGGCGGGCCGCCTTGCCGTGCGTCTGGGCGTGCCGGTGGTCACCGACGCGTCGCGCGTGAAGCTTGACGACGAGGGCGTCGAGGCGGCGCACATGGCGTACGGCGGTGCGGCCGAGCGCGTCGAGCATGCGCGGGGGATGGCGATCGTGCTCGTGGGCTCCGGCGTGTTCGAGATCGACGAAGCGCCGGCTGCCGGCACGGTGGAGCGCGCGGCGGCGTCGATCGAGCCCGGTCCCATCAAGCTGGTCGGGCGCCAGGAGAAGCAGGAGGAGGTGGTCGACCTCGGCTCCGCGAAGGTCGTGGTGTGCGTGGGCCGCGGCATCCAGAACAAGCAGAACCTAGGCAAGGCGCAGGAGTACGCGGCGCGCATCGGCGGCGAGACGGCTTGCACGCGCCCCATCGCCGAGGGCGAGGGTTGGATGGCGCACGGTCGCTACCTGGGCGTTTCGGGTGCCGTCGTGAAGCCCGACGTGTACATCGGCCTCGGCGTGTCGGGCCAGGTGCAGCACACCGTGGGCATGGCGGAATCGCAGTTCGTGGTGGCCGTCAACAAGGACAAGAACGCTCCGATCATGAAGCACTGCGACCTCGGCCTCGTAGCCGACCTGGAAAAAGTGCTCCCCGTGCTCGCAGCTCTCTAAACGACCCGTTAGCCTCCCATTGTAGCGAAAGTGGTCCCCTGTCGTCCTTTTCCCGGGATGGCAGGGGACTGAATGTGATCGCTATTCGTTTTCCAGTATGGCTTCTAGCATCGTGCGAAGCGACGGAAAGTCGTCCGAGACGGTTGCGTATACGTCTTCCATGCGCAACGTTTGATACTTGTGCGCAGCTATGTCGCGAAAGCCGGCAATGGCTTTCCAGGGCACCTGGGCGTGTATAAGGCGAAAGCTCTCGGTAAGATTTTTAACGAGTTCCCCTATGTTGATAACCGTCATGCATACGGCACGCTTGAGCTTCTCATCTTCGAGGAATGAAGCGAGATCCTCGTTCTGCATGAGCGATTCGGCGATGGCTATTTCGTCGAGCACTTTGCCGACGACGGTTCGATCTCTATTGTTCATAGAGCGTTACCGTTTTTCCCACATCCAATATAGAGCCATCGGGAATGGGCGCATGCACGATGTCGACCGATGTGCCAAGATCCTTCTCCAGCCGATCGCGCAGCGATGCAAGCAGGAGGAGCGAAACGGCTATCGAGGTGAATTCGATTAATAGATCGACGTCGCTTTTTTCGGTCTGACGTTCTTCCGCATACGATCCGAAAAGGTCGACCCTTTTGATCGGAAATTCATGCGCGGCATTGTTCACGCTTTCGGAGATGGTGGCTATATCGAGCATGTTGGCCTCCTTTCGTATTGTTGCATTATCTCATGCGAATGGGGGCTCGTACAGCGTGCGGCGCAACAGGGCGAACAGGGTTTCGCATCGAGGGTCGCCTCGCTTGATGGACGAAAGCATGCTGCCCCAGACGAACGCGCACAGCGGTTCGGGGGCCAGCGCTCCCAGCAGGCGGTCGTGCGCCACGTTCGGATCGCGTTCGAGCGCCACCACGAGGCCGCGGCGGATGTGCGCGAAGCACGCCTCCTCGCGCTTGCGCGCCGATGCCAAGCCCTTCGCGTCGAGCGCGGCGACTTCCGTCAGCCAGTCGTCGCGGAACCTCGCCAGCGCTCCCGACAGCTGGAGCGCAAGCCCCTCGCAGAAGCCGATGAAGTCATCGCCGGCAATGGCTCCGGGCATGCTGTCGGCCAGCGCTTCGTTCCAGAATCGTCCTACCACGTCGTTGACCAGGTCGTATTTGGTGGGGTAGGAGTTGTACACGGTGCCCACGGCTACATTGCATGCGCGCGCGACCTCGCGGATGCTCAGCCCGGAAAGACCCGATTCGCTGGCAATCGCGAAGGCGGTGTCGAGGATCTGCTGTTTGCTGATGACGGGTTTGTTGCCCATGCGCACCTCCCGCGTGCGGAAGCTCGGGATCCGGTCGTTTCCCTCATTGTAGAGGAAGACTCATGCGTAGCTCGTGAAGAAATGGTGGTTGATTTTCGTCCGTCATTGCCTCCGAGCGCAGGCCTCTCTAATATGAACGTTGTTCATTAATGAACTTAGTTCATATTAGCAAAGAAGAAAGGAGCGCAACGATGAGCATCGAATTGATCGTGGCGAGTGTCGCCATCACCTGCGCGCTGGTTCTGTACACCTTCGGAGTGTTCGGGGAGCGTCGTTCGGGAACGTTGTCGCTGCGCCATGTGCTGCTGTTTTGGGGCGGCCTCGTGTGCGATACCACCGGCACGATGATCATGTCGAACATCGCGCAGCAATCGTCCGCAGGAGGATTCGGGATCCACGCGGTCACCGGTCTGCTTGCTATCGTGCTGATGCTCGTGCATGCCGTTTGGGCCACGGTCACGTACGTGCGTCATAACGAGCGGGGGATGCATCGATTCCACACGTTCAGCACGTTCGTGTGGCTTGCGTGGCTCGTCCCGTACATCATCGGCATGCTGGTGGGTATCCCGATGATCCATCTGCAGGCGGTGTGCGCCATCGGCACCAGCGTCGTGGTGGTTGCCGTGCTGGCGTTCGTGCTGTTCCGCGGCGGGAAGGGTCATGCGCATACCGCCGCGCACTAGGCGTTGGCTTTCAGAGTCGCGAGCGGCATGCGCGCTCGCTATCAAATCCGGGATCGCGATCGGGCGATCCCGGATTTGCGTGTTTGAGGATGCTAGCGTTCGCCGGGCAGGATGGACGGTAGCGCGATGATGAAGCACGCCCCTCCATCAGGCAGGTTGATGGCTTCCACCGTGCCATCGTGCGATTCCACCACCGATTTCACGATGGCCAGCCCCAGCCCCGTGCCGCCCGTGCCTCGGCTTCGTGACGCATCGGTGCGGTAGAAGCGGTCGAACAGCAGCTGGGGGTCGATGTCGCCGAACCCGGTGCCGTCGTCCTTCACGGCCAGGATGGAGTTGCCCTTCAGGCCGAACAGCTCGATGGTGATGTGGCCGTCCGGTTCGATGAAGCGGCTCGCGTTCTCCACGAGGTTCGTCACGGCCTGCTTGAGGCGATCGGGGTCGCCCAGCACGTCGGGCGCCTCGCCGACGATCTCGGTGTTCGCATGGCGGTCGCGCAGAATGGGCTCCAGGGCGTCGAGCACGCCGGTGGCCAGCTCGCGCAGGTTCACGCGCGATAGCTCCATGGGCATGGCGTTGTCGTCGATGCGCTGCAGCGTCAGCAAGTCGTGGGTAAGACGGCTCAGGCGCTCGCTTTCGGCGATGATGATCGAGCAGAACTTCTCGTGCAGCTCGGGCGGTAGATCCGGATCTTCCAGCATCTCGGCGTTGCCGCGGATGGCAGTGAGCGGGGTGCGCAGCTCGTGCGCCACATCGCTGATGAATGCTGCTTGGCGGCGCTCCTTCAGCACCAGGTCGTGCTGCTGCGACTTCGTGGTCTGCACGAGCGCCTTGAAATCGGCCGACAGTTGGTCGGCCTCGTACAGGCGGCCGTCGGGTTCGAACGGCACATCGGTTCCCGTGCGATAGGCGGCGGTTTTCTTTGCCAAGAGGCGTAGCGGTTCAGATATGAAATGTCCGATAATAAGGCTGAACGTGAACACCACAAGACCGACGGGAGCAAGCAGCAAAAACGCCTTCGACGGAGTGTCGAAGGCGAGGAAGCAAATCAGAACCAGAACCGCGCCGGCGAGAAGCGAAAGCAGCGTTGCCAGCAGCGAGAAGTATGTTTGCAGTCTTTTTATTGCTTGAACCTGTATCCGTAGCCGCGAACCGTTTCCACCAAGCCGGGATCGTACCCGGCGGACTCAATCTTATCACGCAGACGCTTGATGTGGGTGTCGACGGTCTTGGTTTCCGTCAAGTATTCCCAACCCCAGGCGTCGCGCAGCAGATCTTCGCGCGAAACCACCTTGCCGGCGTTCTTCATGAGGCTGGCAAGCAACTCGAACTCGCGCGGTGTGAGGTCGATCTCGCCGTTCGCGCCCGACGCCGTGTGGGCGTCCTCGTCAAGCGTGATACCGCTGGCGGTGACGGCGTGGTTAGCGCCGGGGAAGTCGCCGCCCGATCCGCGGCGCAGCAGGGCGCGGACGCGTGCGATGAGCTCTCGCACGCCGAAGGGCTTCGCCAAGTAGTCATCGCCGCCGATTTCCAGGCCCACCACCTTGTCCAGCTCGGTGTCGCGAGCCGACAGGAACAACACGGGTACGGTCGTCTTCGAGCGCAGGCGGCGGCACAGCTCGTAGCCGTCCATGCCGGGCAGCATGATGTCGAGCACGAACAGATCGTACGAGTTCTTCGTGGCCAACGCCAGCGCGTCTTCGCCGTTGTCCACCACGTCGGTGAAGAACCCCTCCTTCTTGAGGGCGTAACTGACGAATTCGGTAATGGAGGGCTCGTCGTCAACAACGAGAATGCGATGCGGGGTGTCGTTCATGTGTTGCCTTTCTATCAGATGGACTCCCGTTGCCGGTGCCTGACAGATGCGCGTGGGCGGGTTGTTATAATGTCGAGAGCAACTATAAGCATTCGGGGTGCGACCGAGGGAGACTGTCAGGAACATGTTACTTGCCATCGACGTGGGAAATACGCAAACCGTAGTGGGGATCTACCAGGACGGGAGCCTGCAATATCGGTGGCGTGTGGCCACGAACAAAAGCCATACCTCCGACGAGCTCCGTGTGAAACTGGTGCCGTTGCTGGCGTCCGAGGGCTTGAAGCTCGATGATGTTCGCGGCGTGGCGCTGGCCTCGGTGGTGCCCGCGCTCACCATGGCATGGTGCGCGGCCGCGTATCGCATGATCGGGAAGGACGCGCTCGTGTGCTCGGCGGAGACGGCGGGCGCGCTGTTCGAGGCCGACTATCCCAACCCTCATGAAATCGGGGCCGACCGCGTGGCCGACGCCGTGGCCGCGAAGGCGCTGTACGGCGCCCCCGTGATCGTGGTGGATTTCGGCACGGCCACCAACATGGAAGTCGTCGACGCGGACGGGCGCTTCATCGGCGGCGTCATCGCGCCGGGCGTGGAAACGTCGGCTTCTGCGCTGTTCTCGCACGCCACGAAGCTGGGCGCCATCGACTTG
This sequence comes from Eggerthella sp. BIOML-A4, assembly GCF_009875575.1. Lineage (NCBI taxonomy): Bacteria > Bacillati > Actinomycetota > Coriobacteriia > Eggerthellales > Eggerthellaceae > Eggerthella > Eggerthella sp. BIOML-A4. The sequence continues at coordinate 72,925 of NZ_WWRX01000007.1, forward strand.
ATCGACCCTCATACTGCCATCGGGCGCAACACGGAAGAGGCCATCCAGGCGGGCATCGTGTACGGCGAGGCCGATCGCGTGGACGGCATCATCCGCCGCATCTTCGCGCAGCTGGGCTACGAGACTCCTGTGGTGGCGACGGGCGGCCTGGCCTCGCGCGTGGCGGCCCAGTCGCAGACCATCACCGCCATCAACCCCGAGTTGACCCTCGAGGGATTGCGTCTCGTGTACGAAGCGCAGGAAGGCGCCGCCAGCGTTTAAGGCGCGCGATGCGTTGCCCTACCCTGTTTCGCGCCGAGCCGTTTCGCCGACGCAGCTGCTTCAGACCATCATTGACGCGGGGTCGTCTCGTAGGGTTCGGTGCGACGGCGGGTTCGATGTGGCCCGACGGAGCTTCATGCGTCGCGGCCTATTTGCCGCAACGTTGGCTTTCTTGCGCTGTTGGAGGAATGCTTCTCGTTCCCGTTGCGTTCGGCGGGTAGAATGCTTCTATCAGAAAAGCCGCGCCGTCTGCAATGAGCGGGCGGGAACGAAAGGAAGGGCCCGACGTGTTGAGCGACATTGAAATTGCCCAGGCGACGAAACCCCAGCACATCAGCGCGATCGCCGAGAAGGCGGGCGTGCCGGAGTCGTATCTCGAGCTGTACGGTACGAACAAGGCGAAGGTGGACTACAACCTGCTCACCGACGAGGAGCACGCGCCCGGCAAGCTCATCCTGGTGACGGCCATCAACCCGACGCCCGCCGGCGAGGGCAAGACCACCACGACGGTGGGCTTGGCCGACGCGCTGGCTCGCCAGGGCAAGAACGTGGTCGTTGCGCTGCGCGAGCCCAGCCTGGGCCCCGTGTTCGGCGTGAAGGGCGGCGCTGCAGGCGGCGGATACGCCCAGGTCATCCCTATGGAGGACATCAACCTGCACTTCACCGGCGACTTCCACGCCATCGGCGCCGCCAACAACCTCCTGGCCGCCATGCTGGACAACCACATCCAGCAGGGCAACGAGCTGGGCATCGACGTGCGCAAGATCACCTGGAAGCGCGTGGTGGACATGAACGACCGCCAGCTGCGCAACGTGGTGGACGGCATGGGCGGCAAGGCCCACGGCGTGCCGCGCGAGGACGGCTTCGACATCACGGTTGCCAGCGAGATCATGGCCATCTTCTGCCTGTCCACCTCCATCACCGACCTCAAAGAGCGCCTGGCCCGCATCGTCGTGGGCTACACGCGCGACGACAAGCCCGTCACGGCCGGCGACCTCAAGGCGCAGGGCGCCATGGCCGCGCTGCTGAAGGACGCCCTCAAGCCGAACCTCGTGCAAACGCTGGAAGGCACGCCGGCGTTCGTGCACGGCGGCCCCTTCGCCAACATCGCGCACGGCTGCAACTCCATCATGGCCACGCGCATGGCCATGGCGCTGGGCGACTACTGCGTGACGGAGGCCGGCTTCGGCGCCGACCTGGGCGCGGAGAAGTTCCTCGACATCAAGTGCCGCCTTGCGGGCCTCAATCCCGACGCGGTGGTCGTCGTGGCCACGGTGCGCGCGCTGAAGAACCACGGCGGCGTGGCGAAGGCCGATCTCAACGACGAGAACCTCGAGGCGTTGGAGGCGGGTCTGCCGAACCTGCTGCAGCACGTGGAGAACATCACGAAGGTGTACCAGCTGCCGTGCGTCGTGGCCATCAACCGCTTCCCCACGGACACGGAAGCCGAGCTCAAGCTGGTGGAGGACAAGTGCCGCGAGCTGGGCGTGAACGTGGCGTTGTCCGAGGTGTGGGCGAAGGGCGGCGAGGGCGGCCTGGCCCTGGCCGACGAAGTGGTGCGCCTGTGCGAAGAGCCGAACGACTTCCAGTTCGCCTACGGCGACGACCTGTCGCTGGCCGAGAAGATCGAGGCCATCGCCACGCGCGTGTACCATGCCGACGGTGTGGACTTCGAGCCGAAGGCCATGGCCGAGCTCAAGAAGCTCGAGGACCTGGGCTTCGGCGGCATGCCGGTGTGCATGGCGAAGACGCAGTACAGCTTCTCGGACGATCAGAAGAAGCTGGGCGCGCCGCGCGGCTTCCGCATCACGGTGCGCAACGCGAAGGTGTCGGCCGGCGCCGGCTTCGTGGTGGCGCTGACCGGCGACATCATGACCATGCCGGGCCTGCCGAAGGTGCCCGCCGCCGAGCGCATCGACGTCGACGAAACCGGCAAGATCTCCGGCCTGTTCTAAGCTTGGAGCGCCCCCGATTTCGGTTGAAATCGGGGGCGCTCCTGTCGTATACTACGCCTACCGGCTGTGCCCAGGATGTGAGTTTAGGTGGCTACACGATCCCCTTCGGGCGGCGCAGGTTAATGTGGGAGCCCGGGTTCACGCCCGGGCTTTGCTATCTCAGCTTCTCCCTGGTTCCCTCCCTGAGAATTCGCGCTAGATCCGCGTCTGTTTCGCGCTAGATCCGTGAAAGGGGTCGAAGGATATGAAACCTGTTAGCAACGGTGCGAAAGCGGTCTTTGCGGTCGCTTTCGCCCTCTTTCTCGCGGTCGTCCTTGTCGGCATTGCGCTTTCGGACAATCCGGTAAAGAAGTTCTTCAAGCAGCAGGAAGTTCTGGATATTGCGAAGATGCACATGTCCCAAGTGAAAAGTGGCGAGGTCTATACGGGCGCGCTGCAATTCGCAGATGACATCGACTTCGACAACCTCGCGCTCAGCCAGGTAATCCCAATGTATAGCGCGCGCCAAAACGGAGACGTAGTGCGCGATGAGAGCGAAGGATACGCGGTCTACTCCAACGGCAAGGTGGTGGCGTTGTTCGGGATCTATAAGTGCGATCCCGGTGCCGTTACTGGTGGTACCACCATGTCGAACGTCGGGCTCGAGGTTGTTCAGAACATGCTGAGCGATCCTGGCACCTGTGCGCTCTTGCAGCCTTGCGATTCTTCCGGCGCGCTGTACGTGACGCCTCATTCGAGTGAAGCCGTAGAAGTCTTCGACCCGGGCCCTTCCTTTCCCGGCGAACCTCCCGAGCCTCCTCCCGCACCTGAAACGGTAACGCTGGAATCGGTTGGAATCACATCGGAGATGATCTCCCAAATCGATTTCCCCGAGCATCAGGATCCCGTTCCGTTTAGCGTGTAGCAAGAGGGCTGACCGTCCAAGCGGTGGTTGCCGACCGAAGCGTGCGGATTATCTCAGGATTCCGCGCGTTTCGGTCGGCTTGTCGTATCATGCAGGTACCAATAAGCGCGGCGACGAGGAGGATCTTCTTGGACACCACCTTTATCGACGAATTGGCGAGCGCGGCTCCCACGCCTGGCGGAGGTGGCGCGGCATCCTACGTGGGGGCTGTGGCATCCGCGCTCGCGTCCATGGTGGGCAACCTGACCGTGGGCAAGAAGACGTATGCGGCGGTGGAAGACGACGTGCGCGCGACCCTCGAACGGCTCGCGCTCCTGCGCAACAAGCTGCTCGCGCTCATCGAGTCGGACGCGCAGGCGTTCGAGCCTTTGGCCGCGTCGTACCGCATGCCGAAGGCCACGCCCGAGGAGGCGGCGGCGAAGCAGGCGGCGCTGCAGCTGGCGCTGGGACCCGCGTGCGATGTGCCGCTGATCATCATGCGCACGTGCGCCGAGGTCATCGACCATGCCGATTTCCTCGCGCGTAACGGCAGCAAGCTGGCCGTTTCGGACGCGGGTGCGGCGGCGGTGCTGGCACGCGCGGCCGTGGTGGCGGCCAGCATGAACGTCTACATCAACGCGGCCTCGATGGACGACGAAGCGCGCGCCGATCGCTATCGCGCCGAAGCCGATCGGCTTATCGCCGAGGCGAACGAGCGCGCCGACGGAATTCTCGCCTACACCATGGACGCGATACGGTAACATCGCCAGTTTCACGACGCGAACCAGAAAGGCAGACATGGCTGAGCTACTGAAGGGGAAGCCCGTTGTCGACAGCATGGCGCTCGATCTACGCGCGCGCATCGAGGCGCTCGGCCGCGCGAAGGTCGTGCCCGCGCTCGCGCTCGTGCGCGTAGGCCAGCGTCCCGACGACCTGTCCTACGAACGCACGGCCCGTAAACGTGCCGAATCGCTCGGCATCGCCATCAGGCCGTACGAGTTGGACGAGTTCGCCCCCCAAGCGGCCATCGAGGCGGCCATCCACGAGGTGAACCGCGACGAAAACGTGCACGGCTGCCTGTTGTTCCGGCCGCTGCCGTCGTTCGTGGACGAGTCGCACATGTGCGAGCTGCTCGATCCGAAGAAGGATATCGACGGCATCACGCTGGCATCGCTGGCCTCGGTGTTCACCGATGGCCACGCGGGCTACCCGCCCGCGACGGCGGCCGCGTGCATTCAGCTGCTCGATCATTACCAGGTGCCGCTCCAGGGCAAGCACGTCGTGGTGGTGGGACGCAGCCTCGTCGTGGGCAAGCCCGTGTCCATGATGCTGCTGCGCCGCAACGCTAGCGTGACCATCTGTCACAGCAAGACCGAGAACCTAGCCGACATCATGCGTTCGGCCGACGTGGTCATCTGCGCCACCGGTCGCGCTCGGACGTTCGGCGCACAGTTCTTCGGCCCGGGTCAGACGGTACTTGACGTGGGCATCAACTTCGACACGCAGGGAAACCTGTGTGGCGACGTGGACTTCGCCGAGGTCGAGCCGGTTGTGGCGGCTATCACGCCGGTGCCGGGCGGTATCGGCACGGTCACCACGTCGGTGACGATGGCGCATACGGTGGCCGCTGCCGAAGCGGCGCTGGCCGCGCGCACCGGGAGGCGCTAGACGGTGCGAGCCTCTTCCCCGATGGGCCGCAAGTTCGTCATTGCCGATCCTGCTACCTGCATCGGCTGTAAGACGTGCATGGCTGCGTGTTTTCATCGCCACGATGTGCCGAACGACGTGGCCGTTCCGCGTCTTACGCTGGTCACTACGCGCACCATCTCGGCGCCTGTCGGCTGCCACCATTGCGCCGAGGCCCCGTGCGTGGACGCGTGCCCCACGGGGTGCCTGTTCACCGACGACGAGCATGTGGGCGTGCATCCGGACAAGTGCATCGGCTGTCGCAACTGCGTGCTGGCCTGCCCGTACGGCGCGGTGGAAATCGTAACCGAAAAGCTGCCGCCCGAACCGGAAGCCGCGTCCGGCACCGAGGCTGCGGCGGCTTCCGCTCAGGATGACAAGGGCGCCCGCGCGCGGGCTCGCGCGAAGAAGCGCAAGCGCACGAAATCGACCGTGGTGAAGTGCGACCTGTGCCTCGATCGCGCCGGCGGCCCGGCGTGCGCGGCGGCGTGTCCCACCAAGGCGCTGCGGCTCATCGATGCGCAGTTCATGGAGCGCGCGCGGCAGAACAAGCGCAAGGCGGCGGCGCGAGCGTCCGCGTCGTTCGCCAGCATGAAGCTCAACGCGGCTCTGGACGAGGGGGAGTAGGCTCATGGAAAAGCATATGGCGGTGTGCCCGTACTGCGGCGCCGGTTGCAAGATGAACCTCGTGGTGGAAAACGGCCAGGTCATCGATGCGGAAGGCCTTCCCGGTATCACGAATGAAGGCGAGCTGTGCCTGAAGGGCATGTACGGCTACGATTTCGTCAACGACACGAAAATCCTCACGCCGCGCATCTACCATCCTATGATCCGCCGCACGAAAGGCGCGCCGCTCGAGCGCGTCACCTGGGACGAGGCGCTCGATTTCACGGCCGAGCGGCTCCGCGCCATAATTGAGGAGCATGGTGCGGAATCCGTGATGCTCACCGGTTCGTCGCGCGGCGCGGGTAACGAGGCCAACTACGTGATGCAGAAGTTCACGCGAGCCTGTCTGGGCACGAACAACATCGACAACTGCGCGCGCACCTGTCATGCGGCCAGCGTCATCGGGCTCATGGAAGTCGTCGGATCGGGTGCCATGAGCGTGAGCATCCCCACGTTGGAGGAGACGGACTGCATCTTGCTGTTCGGCTACAACCCGGCGGCCAGCCATCCAATAGTGGCGCGCCGCATCGTGAACGCGAAGGAGCGCGGGGCCGATCTCATCGTGTGCGATCCGCGCGTCATCGAGTCGGCACGCATCGCGGATATGTACCTGCCGCTGAAGAACGGGTCGAACCTGGCGTTGCTGAACGCGTTCGCGTATGCGATCATCGACGAGGAGCTTGCCGACTGGGATTTCATCGACGAGCACACGACGGGCTTCGATGTCTGGTGGGAGGTCGTGCAGGACTACGCGCCCGAGGATGTGGAAGAGGTCACGGGTCTTCCGTCCGAAACCATCCGCCAGGCGGCGCGCCGCTACGCCAACGCCGATACGGCTGTCATCGGCTGGGGGATGGGCGTGACACAGCAGGCGCAAGGCGTGCAGACCGTGCGCGCCATCGCGGCGTTGGCCATGATCACCGGGCATATCGGCACGCATGCGAGCGGGCTTGCGCCGGTGCGCGGCCAGAACAACGTGCAAGGCAGCTGCGACATGGGCATGTGGCCCAGCCTGTATCCCGGCTACCAGCGCGTGAGCGACCCTGCGGTGCGCGCGAAGTTCGCAGCGGCCTGGGGTGTCGACGAGGAACGCCTGTCGCTCAAGGAGGGTTTCAAACTCACCGACCTGCCGCACGGCGTGGCCGAGGGCACGATCCGCGCGTTCTACAACTTCGGTGAAGACCCGCTGCAAACCGAGCCCGACACGGCGCAGATGCGCGCCACGCTGGAAGGCCTCGACCTGCTGATCAGCCAGGACATCTTCATGACCCAGACCACGGCGCTGGCCGACGTGGTGCTGCCCGCCACGTCGTGGGCCGAGCACGACGCCGTGTACACCGCGTCGGACCGCTCGTTCCAGCGCACCACCGCCGCGCTGCCGCCGAAGGGCGAGTGCCGCCACGACTGGCAGATTTTCGCCGACCTGTCCACGCGCATGGGCTATCCAATGCACTACCGCGACACCCAGGAAATCTGGGACGAAGTGCGCAGCCTGTGCCCCCAGTTCGCCGGTGCGACGTACGAGAAGATGGCCGGCACGGGCTACGCTCAGTGGCCCATCTTCGCCGAGGCCGCGGACGATCCCGACAACCACGGCACGGCCGAGCTGTTCGCGGGCGGCATCTTCACCACGCCCGACGGAAAGGGTCGCCTCGAGGCGGCTGCGTGGCGTCCGCCCACCGAGCAGCCCGACGAGCGCTATCCGCTCGTGCTGTGCACGGTGCGCGAGGTGGGTCACTACTCGTGCCGTTCGATGACCGGCAACTGCAAAGCGCTGGCAGCGCTGGCCGACGAGCCGGGCTACGTGAGCATCAGCCCGGTCGACGCCGACGCGCGCGGTATCGACGAGGAGCAGCTCGTGTGGGTCGCGTCGCGCCGTGGCAAGGTGCTGGCGCGCGCGGCGGTGGACGAGCGCATCAACGACGGCGCCGTGTACATGACCTACCAGTGGTGGATCGGCAAGTGCAACGAGCTGACCCTGCACGCCACCGACGGCGAATCGGGCACGCCCGAAGACAAGTACAGCGCCTGCCAGGTGGAGGCCATTCCCGATCAGGCGTGGGCCGAAACGTACCTTGTGGAGCGCTACGCCGAGCTGAAGGCGCAGCTGGCAGCCGAGGCCGACCGGCAAAACCCGCAGCCCGAGACCGAGATTTCGGCCGCTTCGAGCGAAGTGGCCGATGTCGTTCCCGCCGTTCCGGGCGGAGCGACCGAAGGCGGCGAAGCCGCCGGAGTCGAAGGATCCCGCGCGGCGTTAGCAGGAGGAGTTTCGGGGGCAGCAGGCGTCCCATCGGTTGCCGCCGCCGAGCCGCCCCGCGCGTTCGCGCCGCACGAGGCCGAGGTGGCGGGCCGCGCGCTGTACGCGAACGGCGAGGAAGAGACGCTCGTATGAACCGCTTCGTCGTATCCGACCCGTCGCGGTGCATCGGCTGCAGCGCCTGCCGCGTCACCTGCACGGAAAGCCATCGCCGCCGCGCCCTGCGGCCCGCCTCGCGCATCTCGCTCGTGAAGACGCGCACGGTGTCGGCCGCCGTGACGTGCCATCAGTGCGAAGGCGCGCCTTGCATGACGGTGTGCCCCGAGGGCGCCATCGTACAGGAGCGCGATCGCCTGCACGTGGACGAAAGCCGCTGCACAGGGTGTTTGCTGTGCGCGCTCGTGTGCCCGTTCGGGGCGGTGTACCCGTCGGCGCCCTCGACCGCGCACGTCAAGGCGGCGCCGTACAGCCGCGCTTCGTCGGCGCGCTCGGCCGGGTTGCTGCGCCAGAAGGAGACGGGCGCCTACACGTCGGTGGTGATGTGCGACCTGTGCGCGAAGTCGCCGAACGGCCCGCGTTGCGTGGAGGCCTGCCCTACGAAGGCGCTCGCGCTGGTGGACGAGGGCATGCTGGAGGCTTTGGGTCGCACGCGACGCATCGAGGCCATCGAGATGACCGACATCGCCATGCGCGGCGCTTTGGGAGCTGACCTGGCCGTTCGGGTCGATGCGTTGTTCGACAGGGAAGGGGATGCCTGATGGGGACGATCAAGCCGCGCGTGCCGAACGCCATCTCGGCGGGACGGCCCGCTTCGTCGGCGCGCCGCGTCCACGAGCCGGTCAAAGGAAAGCCTCGCCACGACTTCGAGCGCTGCATCGCTTGCGCAGCCTGCGCGGTGGCATGCGATGCGGGCGCTATCCGCATCTTCATCGACGAGGACGAAGGCCTGCTGGTGTGGACGCTCGACCTGTACGATTGCACGCAGTGCGGTCGCTGCGTGCCCGTGTGCCCCACCGGCGCGATGGGCCTCATCGAGGGCGCGGAGTTCGCCGACGACCCGGAGCCGCCCAAGCGCTGCCTGTTCGCGTTGGCCGAGTGCGAGTCGTGCGGCCGTTACTACGCAACGAACAAGGAGGTGGCGTTCGCGAACGAGCTGCTCGAGCAGGAGGAGCACGCCGATGCCGCTCGCGCTCGCGCGCTCACGTCCATCTGCCCCGACTGCAAGCGCCTGCACGATGCGAAAGCCGCCGCCAGGAGAAGCGGCATGAAGCGCGGATAACCTCCCAAATCAACGCAAGCACCCAGCCTCTGACGCGGTGTGGGTGCCTTCATTCCCTGCATCTGAGCGTAGCCCTGTTAGCCGGCGCTCGGCGTCAAAGGAGCTGCAAGCTTCGCCATTCATATATATGATGAAAATCATCATGGACAAAACATGCCGCTTTTCGGTAGTTTTCAGCAGCGAATCGGAGTGCTTGGTCAAGACAATTCGAAGAAATGCCAGGTGAGAAAGCTTTCGTTGGCTTCATCCTAGGCAGAGAATACTGAAAAGTGCCCCGTTTTGTCCATGACTTTTCGGCTAATATTAACCTGCAACCGGCAAGCAACTCGCGGGCGTTTCATGCGAAACGCCCGCATTCGCGTTGGAGAAACCACCCCGGTGACTTCTTTGCGCTAGCCGATCGAAACCAGCTCGCGGGGGTAGCTGTTGAGCACTTCGCAGCCGTCTTCGGTGACCAGCACGAGGTCCTCGATGCGCACGCCGAACTCGCCGGGCAGGTAGATGCCCGGCTCGATGGAGAACACCATGCCCGCTTGCACCGGCGCGTCGTGCGCGGCCGACACGTCGCCGGGCTCGTGCACGTCGAGGCCGATCTGGTGTCCCAGGCGATGCGTGAAGTAGGAGCCGTAGCCCGCCTCTTCGATGATTGAGCGAGCTGCGGCGTCGATGTCGCAGAAGCGCACGCCGGGAGCTACCAGCTTGCGCGCCGCCTCGTTCGCGCGCCGCACGGTGTCGTGCACCTCGCGCAGTTTTTCGCTGGGCTCGCCGAACACGAAGGTGCGCGTCATGTCGGAGCAGTACTCGCCCTTGCGGCAACCCACGTCGAACAGGACCACGTCACCGCTGGCCAGCGGCGTGTCGTCGGGCTCGTGGTGCGGATCGGCCGCGTTCGCGCCGAAGCTGACGATGGGGGTGAACGAGTGGCCCTGCGCGCCCAGTTCGCGGTAGATCGCCTCCAGCTGGCCGGCCACGTCGGCCTCGGTGACGCCCTCGTGCACGAGCCGGCGGAAACGGTCCATGGCGGCATCGTTCGCGGCGCTGGCGGCGCGCATAAGCTCGCGCTCGGTATCGTCCTTGATGGCGCGCGCGTCGTCTACCGCATCAGAGGCCAGCACGAAGCCGCTCGCCGCGCCGCGCTCCATGAGCGGCAGCAGGAAGCGGGCAGGCAGGTTCTTGTCGCAGCCCAGCGGCTTGTCGGCATCGCACAGCCCTTCGACGATGGCCAGCGGATCGTCGGTGTCGGTGAACGAGCGCACGGTGCAGGCGGCGTCGGCCGGCGCGGCGAACAGCGCATTCAGCACGAGGGTGGGTCGAGCGTCCGATCCGACGATCAGCCCGAGGAAGCGCTCGCCCGGCTCGATGAACGCTCCGGTGAGATAGTGGATGGAACGGGGATCGCATACGAGCATCTGCTCGAGACCTCGGTTCGCGAGGTTGCGCCTCACGGTTTTGATGCGCTGTTCGTACATGGCGTGGCTCCTTACGTTGTCGCCGACAAGGTCGGACGGGTTTGTTTGCTGCGATGATAGCTCATCGAGCGCTACGCGCGGCGCATCTTCCCTCGAATGCGGGGATATTCGGGAGGGCTGGTTCGCGCAGGCGCGTTTAGCGTATGATACGAAGCATGGCAAACGGACTTACATACATGCGCAAAACCACCTCGTCCGAGGCGACGAAACAGCTGGCGGCCACGCTTGCGCCCTACTTGCAGGCGGGCGACGTCATCGTGCTGTCGGGCGATCTAGGTGCGGGCAAGACGCAGTTCGTGCAGGGCGTGGCGGCAGGGCTCGGCGTGCGCGACCAGGTGACCAGCCCCACGTTCAACATCTTGCTGACGTACCCTGCCGGCTCGCTGCCGTTGTACCACTTCGATCTGTACCGACTCGAAGAGGCGGACGAGCTCGAGGACATCGGCTATTACGAGACCATCGACGGCGACGGCGCGTCGTTCGTCGAGTGGGGTGAGAAGTTCCCTGAGGCGCTTCCGTACGGTTATCTGGAGATATCCATCAGGGTGGACGACGAGGGCAACCGCTCCGTGCGGACCCACGCTTACGGCGACCGTGCACGTCGGTTGCTGTTCGTGTGGGCGAAGGATTCGAAATCGCGGCTGATGAAGTGCGCGGGAGGAACTGCGTGAGCGACATGAATTTGCGTCCCGAAGGGGCGTCCGAGCGGGCACGGTACGTGCTCGCCTTCGATACTGCCAACGAAATCATCGCTATCGGGTTGGGCGTGCTGCATGCGTCGTCGCGTATGATCGAGTTGACGGCTTCCGTGGAAGCCGAGGCTCGACGCGCGTCGAACACCCAGCTGCTGCCCCGCATCGACGCAGCGTTGGCCGAACACGGCGTGGCACGCGAGGACATCGCGTGCGTGGCGGTGGGCCGCGGCCCGGGATCGTTCACGGGCGTGCGCATCGCGATGGCTACGGCGAAGGGCATCGCGTCAGCACTCGAGGTGCCGCTGGTTGGCGTATCGTCGCTTGATGCGGTGGCGTGGAACGCATGGGCGGCGGGCGAGCGCGGGCCGCTGTCCGTGGTGGCCGACGCCATGCGCAAGGAAGTGTACCCGGTGCGCTATCTGCTGAACGATACGGGCATCGAGCGGTTGGAGGCCGACCGCGTGGTGAAGGCCGAAGACGCCGCGCGGGAACTTGCTGCTGAGGGCGACCTGTCCGGGTCGGCGTCTGCGACGGTGCCCAGTCGCTCGGACAGTCCTGGCTCGCACGAAACGTCCGCAGGACGTTTCGGCTCGACGGGCGCGGCGCCGCGGAGCGAAGCGGAGCAAGTCCCCGAAGGGGAGACTCGCTTGGTGGGCGCCATCGCAGACGCCGACCCTGCCGAGGGGGACGCGTGGCCGCAGGTTTCCGCACGTCTTCTTTGCGGCGATGCGCTGAAGAAATATGGGGAGTTATTTGAGGGCTGCGGGGCGGCGCTGCCTGCCGAGTTGTGGATGCCGACGGGTCGCGGGCTGTTGCTGGCGCTGCAGGCGGCGTGGCGGGCGGGCGAGGCCGACCCGCTCGATGCGCGTCGCCATGACCCTGCGTTCGCGCTGCCGGTGTACACGCGCCTATCGGATGCGGAGGAGAACGAGCGCATCCGCCTGGCGAAGAACGATCCGAAGAACCTTGCGACCGGCGTGCAGGACGTGGCGAAGCGGGCCGACCAGCGCGCGACCATGCACGATACCGCCATCCTGAACGCACAGCCCGACGAGCATGGCATCACGTACAAGCCGCTCGATGCCGCCCATGCAGGCGCTGTCGCGACGTTGGAGTCCCTAGTCATGGGATCAGACGCTTGGAGCGAAGCGCTCGTGGCCGACGAACTCCCCCGCGCCGACCGCGTGTGGTGGGCAGCTTACGAAGGGGAAGCGCTTGCGGGTTACGCCGGCGGGTGGATCGTCGACGGGCAGGTGCAGATCCTCAAGGTGGGCGTCGACCCGGCCATGCGGCGACGCGGCATCGCGCGCGAGCTGTTGGCGCACGTGGCGGCCGATGCGCGCGACCTGGGCGCGTCCCGTTGCTCGCTCGAGGTGCGGGCGGGGAATGTCGGTGCGCAGGAGTTGTACGCCGCGCTCGGCTTCCGTTCGCTGGGTGTGCGCCCGCGTTACTACTCCGACGGCGAGGACGCCGTCATCATGGAGGGCCCTCTGCCGTTGGCCAGGCACGATGTGGCCGGCATGGAGCTGGTGGTGGGCGCTGCCAGCGACGATGCCCGCTCCCTCCGTGACGAAGTGCAAACGGATGTTTCACGCGAAACATCCGAACGCCGCCCCCTCATCCTCGCCATCGAATCGTCCTGCGACGAGACGGCGGCCGCCATCGTCGACGGCAACGGCACGCTTATCGCCGACGTCGTGGCCTCGCAGATCGACTTCCATGCGCGCTTCGGCGGCGTGGTGCCCGAGATCGCTAGCCGCAAGCACATCGAGGCTATCTGCGGCGTGTGCGACGAGTGCTTCGACGTGGCTGCTTCCGCGCTGGGCATCGAACGTCTGACCTGGCGCGATCTGGATTCCATTGCCGTGACGTACGCGCCGGGGCTCGTGGGTGCGCTCGTGGTGGGCGTTGCGTTCGCGAAGGGCGCCGCGTGGGCGGCCGGCAAGCCGTTCATCGGCGTGAACCATCTGGAAGGCCACCTGTACGCGAACAAGATCGGCGCGCCCGATTTCCAGCCGCCCGCGGTGGTGTCGCTCGTGTCGGGCGGCAACACGCTGCTCGTGCATATGAAGGGCTGGGGCGACTACGAAACGCTGGGCGCTACCATCGACGACGCGGTGGGCGAGGCGTTCGACAAGGTGGCGAAGGCGCTGGGCCTGGGCTATCCGGGCGGTCCCGTCATCTCGCGCGAGGCGGCCAAGGGCGACCCGAACGCCATCCCGTTCCCGCGTGCCATGATGCACTCGGGCGACCTGCGCTTCTCGTTGTCGGGTCTGAAAACCGCGGTGGTCACCTATATCAACAACGAACGCGCCGCCGGCCGCGAGCTGAACGTGCCGAACATCTGCGCCAGTTTCCAGCAGGCGGTGGTGGACGTGCAGGTGAAGAAGGCCGAAATGGCGCTCGAGCAGACGGGCGCGCGCACGTTCTGCCTCGGCGGCGGCGTGGCTGCGAACCCCGCGCTGCGCGACGCGTACGAGCAGCTGTGCGAGCGTCTGCACGTGCGCCTCACCCTGCCGCCCTTGAGCGCTTGCGGCGACAACGCCGGCATGATCGCGCTGGTGGCCCTCGACCGCCACAACCAGGGCAAGTTCTTCACCCTGGAAGCCGACGCCCAAGCCCACGCCAACCTCGACGAGCCGTACTGACGAGTCGAGGCGTCGCTACGCCCTTATGCGTACTCGTTGAACAAGAGGCTGAACAAAGTCAATACTAGAACATAAGTTCGTTTTTCTTTATACTGAGAGGGTAAGGAAAAACGGCGTTGTGCTTTGCTGCACCCTTCGGTCCGAAGCGCCACGGAGGGAAGGGGTCACGCATGGCTCGTCTGCGCATCTTGTTGTATGGTATCGATAGTGATACTATTCATGAGTAGATTGGAGCGCATCGTCGGGGCGATGCGGCAAAATCCCTGCAACGTCGCTTTCTCGGATCTCGCGTACGTTTGCGAGACGTATTTCGGCGAGCCGCGCCAGAAAGGGACGTCGCATCGCGTGTACCGTACGCCTTGGAGCGGCGATCCGCGCATCAATATCCAGAACGATCGCGGCAAAGCGAAGCCTTATCAGGTAAGGCAGGTCCTTAAAGCGATAGACATGGTATCGGAGGTGCAGTGACGTGAACGATGCAGATCGATACGCGTATCGGGTCGTGTGGTCACAGGAGGATGGGGAATACGTCGGGACGGTTGCCGAGATGCCTTCGCTTTCGTGGCTTGCGGACACGCCCGAAAAGGCGTTCGACGGCATTCGGTCGCTTGCCGTCGAAGCCGTTGCCGATATGGAAGCCTTGGGAGAAGCCGCGCCCGCCCCGATTGCGAGCCGGGCGTACTCTGGGAAGTTCCAAGTGCGCATCCCTCCCGAACTCCATCGTAGGCTTGCGATGGAGGCCGCAGAGGAGCGAGTGTCCCTCAATCGCCTTGTTGCGGCGCGCTTGGCGTAGCACCGCCTCTCCGGGTCAGTGCTGACGTTCCGGCCGACCTCCGTCTTAACCTCATCTTAACGCCCGCACCCTCCATCTTTACGCCGTGCTCATGCGGTTCTTCCTATGCTGGGTTCGTGGCGGTGCTGTCGTATGCGCCGCCACGCAAAAGGACCGATAGGAAAGGATCGAGATGGAATTCGTAGCAGGCTTCGTAGGAGGGTTGAGCATCTTCCTTGCGCTCTACCTGTTCTACAAGCTTCTCAGGGGCGGTGACGAACGGTGATAGACGAGCTGTTCGAATACGGCGTGTACCTGGCGCTGCTGGTGGCTTTGGCCATCCCGCTGAGCGCGTACCTCAACAAGGTCATGGCCGGTCAGAAGACCGTGCTCTCGCGGGTGCTGGTTCCGGTGGAGAACGCGGTCTACCGCTGCATCCGCGTAGACAAGTCCGAGGACATGGGGTGGAAGCGCTATCTTGTGAGCGCGTTCGCGTTTTCGGCGATCTGCCTGGTCGGGCTGTTCGCCATTCTCATGCTGCAAGGTCTGCTGCCGTTCAACCCCGAAGGGCTTCCCGGGCTGTCCTGGGATCTCGCGTTCAACACCGCCGTCAGCTTCGTCACGAACACGAACTGGCAGGCGTACAGCGGCGAGAGCGCGCTCAGCTACTTCTCCCAGGCGATCGGCCTGACGGTGCAGAACTTCGTCACGCCCGCCGTGGGCTTGGGCGTTTTGTTCGCGCTGTTCCGCGGCATCGTGAGCGAAGGGAATCCGGGCCTCGGAAACTTCTGGGTCGATGTGACGCGCGCGGTGCTGTTCGTGCTCATCCCGCTGTCGCTTGTGGTGACGATGATCGACGTGCAGCAGGGCTCGCCGCAGAATTTCAACGAGTACGAGACGGTGCAGCTGCTGGAGCCGGTCGGCGTGACCGCTGATGGCAGCATCGTCGATGCCGACGATCCGGCCGCCGTGGAAACCATCGACCAGGCGACGGTGCCGATGGGCCCGCAGGCCAGCCAGGTCGCCATCAAGCAGCTGGGCACGAACGGCGGCGGCTACAACGGCGTGAACTCCGCAAGCGCGCTCGAGAACCCCACGCCCCTCACCAACCTGGTGCAATGCCTGTCGCTGCTGCTCATCCCCGTGGCGTGCGTGTTCAGCTTCGGCCGCTTCGTCATGGATCGCCGCCAGGGGCGCGCCGTGTTCGCGGCCATGTTCATCTTGCTGGTAGGCGCGCTCGTGGCCATCGCGGTGTTCGAGCAGATGGGCACGCCCCAGCTGGCGGCCGACGGGCAGGTGTACATGGGCGCCAGCGGGCAATCCGGCGGCAACATGGAAGGCAAGGAGACGCGCTTCGGCGTGACCGACTCGTCGCTGTGGGCCGCGTTCACCACGGCCGCCTCGAACGGTTCGGTCAACGCCATGCACGACAGCTTCACGCCTATCGGCGGCATGGTGCCCATCGTGTTGATGGCGCTGGGAGAGGTGGTGTTCGGAGGCGTCGGCTGCGGCTTGTACGGCATGCTGGGCTTCGTCATCCTCACGGTGTTCATCGCCGGGCTCATGGTGGGCCGCACGCCCGAGTACCTGGGCAAGAAAATCGGCCCGAAGGAGATGCGCATGGCCGTGATCCTGTGCATCACCACGCCGCTGCTCATCCTAGTCGGCGCGGGCATCATGAGCCTCGACCCGGCGACGGCGAACAGCCTGAACAATCCCGGCGTGCACGGGTTTTCGGAAGTGCTGTACGCTGCCACGTCCGCAGGAGGCAACAACGGTTCGGCCTTCGCGGGATTCAACGGCAACACGCCTCTGATCAACCTGGTGCTGGGATTCGAGATGTTGGCGAACCGCTTCATCCCCATCGCGGCGGTGTGCGTGCTGGCCGGCAGCCTGGCCGTACGTCCCAAGGTGGCGACGAGCGCCGGCACGCTGTCCACCAGCAACGCGCTGTTCGTGTTCCTGCTCGTACTCATGGTGCTGCTGATCGGCGCGCTCACGATGTTCCCCGCGCTTGCGCTGGGTCCCGTGGCCGAACAGCTGATGATGGTGCTCTAGGAAGGCGGGCGAAAGAAAGATGACGACTACTGCAATGAACGAAACTCCTATGGGCGCAAGCCCGCAAGGTGGCAAGCGCGCCGGGCGCAAGGCGTCGATGAGCGCGTTGGCCAAGCGCGCCGTGATCGACTCGTTCGCGAAGCTCACGCCGCGCGAGCAGGCGAAGAACCCGGTCATGCTCATGGTGTATATTTCGGCTATCCTGACGCTCGGCCTGTTCGCGCTGTCGCTGTTCGGCGTCGCCGATGCGCATCCCGCTTTCATCTTCGCCGTATCGGCGGTGCTGTGGCTCACGGTGCTGTTCGCGAACTTCGCGGAGGCGCTCGCCGAGGGACGCGGCAAGGCTCAAGCCGACTCGTTGCGCGCCGCGAAGCGCGACATCGACGCCCATAAGCTGAACGAAGGCCTTGTGGCCAAAGGCACCCATGCGGACGACCCGGCCGAGTTCTTCCGGCTCAACGCCGAGGAGGTGAGTTCGGCCGTCCTCAAGAAGAAGGACCTGTTCTTCGTGACGGCGAACGAACAGATTCCCGCCGACGGCGAAATAGTCATGGGAGCCGCGTCGGTTGACGAAAGCGCCATCACGGGCGAGTCCGCCCCGGTCATCCGCGAGGCCGGCGGCGATCGCTCGGCCGTCACCGGGGGCACCACGGTGCTGTCCGACTGGCTGGTGGTGCGCGTGACGGCCGATGCCGGTCACAGCTTCCTCGACCAGATGATCGCCATGGTGGAATCGGCCGCGCGTAAGAAGACGCCGAACGAGATCGCGCTCGAGATCCTGCTCATCGCGCTGACCATCGTGTTCTTGGTCGTGTCCGTGTCGCTGTTCGCGTTCAGCGGGTTCGGCGCCAGCCAGGAGGGCATCGCGAATCCCACCACCATCGCCTCGCTCGTCGCGCTGTTCGTGTGCTTGGCGCCTACCACCATCGGCGCGCTGCTGAGCGCCATCGGCATCGCAGGCATGAGCCGCCTCAACCAGGCGAACGTGCTGGCCATGAGCGGCCGCGCCGTGGAGGCGGCTGGCGACGTGGACGTGCTGCTGCTGGACAAGACGGGCACCATCACGCTGGGCAACCGCCAGGCGGCCGAGTTCATCCCGGTCGACGGCGCAAGCGAGCGCGAGGTTGCCGACGCGGCGCAACTGGCAAGCCTCACCGACGAGACGCCGGAGGGTCGCAGCATCGTGGTGCTGGCGAAGGAGCTGTTCGACATCCGCGCCCGCGTGCTGGAAGGGTCGGGCATGACGACCATCCCGTTCACGGCGCAGACGCGCATGAGCGGCGTGGACTTCGAGGGCCACGAGATTCGGAAGGGGGCGGCCGATGCCGTCAAGAGTTATGTGGAGTCGTGCGGCGGCACGTACAGCGCTCAGTGCGCCTCAGCGGTTGAGCATGTCTCGCGCGCAGGCGGCACTCCGCTGCTTGTTGCTCGCGATCATCGTATTCTGGGCGTCGTCTATCTGAAGGACATCGTCAAGCAGGGCATCAAGGAGAATTTCGCCGACTTGCGCACGATGGGCATCAAAACCGTCATGATCACGGGCGACAACCCGCTGACGGCCGCCGCCATCGCCGCCGAGGCCGGCGTGGACGACTTCATCGCCGAGGCAACGCCCGAGACGAAGCTGGCCGCCATCCGGCAGTATCAGGCCGAGGGCCACATGGTGGCCATGACGGGCGACGGCACGAACGACGCGCCGGCGCTCGCGCAGGCCGATGTGGCCGTGGCCATGAACAGCGGCACCCAGGCGGCGAAAGAGGCCGGCAACATGGTGGACCTCGATTCCAGCCCCACGAAGCTCATCGACATCGTGCGCATCGGCAAACAGCTGCTCATGACGCGCGGCAGCCTGACCACGTTCTCAATCGCCAACGACGTGGCGAAGTACTTCGCCATCATCCCGGCGTTGTTCGTGCCGTTGTACCCCGCGCTCGAGGCGCTCAACATCATGCGCCTGACCAGCCCCACCACCGCCATCTTGGCGGCCGTCATATACAACGCGCTCATCATCGTGGCGCTCATCCCGTTGGCTCTTAAAGGCGTGAAGTACCGCGAGGCCACGTCCCAGAGCCTGCTCAAGCGCAACCTGGCCGTGTACGGCCTGGGCGGCATCGTCTTGCCGTTCGCCGCCATCAAACTGCTGGACATGGGCCTGACGGCGCTGGGCGTCGCGTAGGAAGGAAAGGATCCATCATGACGTTCAAATTGGGAAACCAAGCGAAGACCTGGGGAAGTGCGGCGTTGTTCTTCCTCGTCACCACGGTGCTGTGCGGCGTGATCTACACGGCGGCGTGCACGGGTTTGGCGCAGCTTTTCTTTCCGCACCAGGCGAACGGCTCCATCATCGAAGTCGACGGAACGAAGTACGGAAGCGAGCTGGTGGGCCAGCGGTTCACCGACGAGAAGCACCTGTGGGGCCGCGCCATGAACCCCAGCACGGGCACGTTCACCGATGCCGAGGGAAACGACGTGCTGTGGTACGCCCCGTCCAATCTCAGCCCTGCGGGCGACGAGTTCGCGACGGCGGTGCAGGATCGCGTCGAGCAGATCCGCGCGGCTCATCCCGAGATGGGGAACAAGCCCATCCCCAGCGACCTCGTGACGAACTCCGGCAGCGGGTTCGATCCGCACATCTCGCCGGCTGCCGCCGAATACCAGGTGGACCGTTTGGCGAGGACAACCGGCAAGAGCGCGTCCGAGATCCGCGACATCATCAAGCAATGCACCGAGCAGCCCCAGTTCGGTTTTCTGGGGGATGCGCGCGTGAACGTGCTGAAAGTGAACCTGATGCTCGACGGCGTGCTATGATGGCGGCACCGATACGACTGCGAGTGTGATTATGGACTACGAAGCAAGGCGCGACCCCGATGCGATCCTGCGGCAAATCGTCGAGGAGGAGGCTGCCGAGGGCGATACGCGCGGCAAGCTCAAGATATTCTTCGGCTATGCGGCGGGCGTGGGTAAGACCTACGCCATGCTCGAGGAGGCCCACGCCGTGCTGGAAAAGGGGTTCGACGTGGTCGTCGGTTACGTCGAACCCCACACGCGGGCCGATACGATGGCGCTTGTCGACGGACTGGAGCAGATCTCCCCATCGACGGTTCAGCATAGAGGCATCTCTCTGCGCGAGTTCGACCTGGACGCCGTGCTGGCGCGCCATCCCCAGATCGTGCTGGTGGACGAATTGGCCCACACGAACGCCCCGGGTTGCCGGCATCGGAAGCGCTACCAGGACGTCGAGGAGCTGCTGCGCGCAGGTATCAACGTGTTCACCACCGTGAACGTCCAGCACCTCGAAGGGCTCAATGACAAGATCGCCGCCATCACGCACGTGAGCGTAGCCGAGCGCATTCCCGACCGTATCTTCGACCAGGCTGCATCGGTCGAGCTCGTCGATATCGAGCCAGACGATCTGATCGAGCGCTTGGAGGCGGGAAAGATATACCTTCCCGATCGCGCCCGCACGGCGCTCGGCAACTTCTTCTCCCGGAAGAACCTGGCGGCGTTGCGCGAGATCGCGCTGCGCCGCATGGCCGATCGGCTGACGCGCAAGGCCGAATGCACCGAGGCGGGCGCGCGTGTGGAGGCCGGCGAGGACGTGCTGGTGTACGTAACGCACAATACGGGCAACGTGAAAGCCATCCGGGCCGCTGCGAATATGGCGGAGTCCTACCATGGGGCGCTCACTGCGGTGGTGGTCGAGTCGTCGCAGAGCAAGAAGTTCGATTCCGACCAGCGCGGACGACTGCGCGCCAACATCGATCTGGCCGAAGAGCTGGGTGCGCACGTAGTCACGCTGTTCGGTGACGATATAGCCCAGCAGCTGGCGCAGTACGCGGTGACGGCCGGCGCGACTCATATCGTGGTGGGCAACGCCACGGGTGGCCTGTCGGTGCGTTCCCTGCTGCGCGAGAGCCTGGTGAGCCGGCTGATGAAGCTCGCGCATGGGGCCGTGGTCGACGTCGTGCCGACGAAGGACTTGCCTGCGCAATATGGCCGGCTGTCCGAAGCCACAGGGTTTCGCCTGACAGGCGCTGACGTTTGGCGTGCGCTCGCGTCGGTCGCCATCGCCACGGCTATCGGACTGGCCATCTATTCCCTTGGGTTGGCCGGTTCCGTCGTGCTCATGCTCTACCTCATCGTGGCCCTGCTCATCGCTACGCGCGCCGACGGCTTCTTCTATGCGCTGTTCGTGTCGATGGGCAGCGTGTTTGCATACAACTTCTTTTTCACCATCCCGCGGTTCACGCTTCATGCGGTAGGGCTGAACTATCCCATCATCTTCGCGTTTCTGCTCGTGGGCACATTCGCTGCATCATCGCTGGCCATCCGCATGAAGCGTCAGGCCGAGAGCACCGCGCGCCGTGCGTATCGCATGGAAGTGCTGTTGGAATCCAGCCGAAAGCTGCAGGGTGCCCGCAATGCGGACGAGTGCTTCCGGCTTGCGGCCGAGCAGGTCATCAAGCTGCTGAACCGCCCGGTGGTCATGTACCGCTTGGGCATCGACGGTCGTCTTGCGAAGCCCGTGGTGCACGACGTCCCTGGGACGCTGGGCGGCGATGCCGGCGCCTGCGCGCTCGCATCGCCCGAAGAGTCCGCGGTCGCCGCATGGTCTGCGGCGAACAACGAGCGTGCCGGAGCCACTACCGACACGCTCGCCGATTCGCAATGCCTGTACCTGCCCATCCATTCGAAGGACGCTGTGTTCGGAGTAGCCGGCATCGCGATGGACGACATCGACGGGGAGGAGGACTTCGGGGCTTTCGAGAAGAACCTTTTGCTGGCCATCCTGGACGAATGCGGTCAGACTACCGAGCAGATCGTCTTCGCCGAGGATAGGCGGCGCATGGAGATGCGCATGGAGAAGGAAACGCTGCGGGCGAATCTGCTGCGCACCATCTCGCACGACCTGCGTACACCGTTGACCAGCATTTCGGGCGACGCGGACATGCTTTTGCACGATCGCGGCGCGCTGTCGGCGCAGCAGAAGGAGCACTTGTACCGCGACATTCACGACGACGCGTGCTGGCTGGTCACGCTCGTGGAGAACCTGCTGTCCATCACGCGTATCGACAACGGCACGCTGCAGCTGGCCGAACAGCCCGAGCTGGTGGCGGATGTCGTGAGGGAGGCTCTCCAGCACGTCGATCGCCGCGCTGGGAGACGCCGCGTCGACGTGGAGTTGGAAGACGAGCTGCTTATGGCCGACATGGATGCGCGTTTGATCGTGCAGGTGATCATCAACCTGGTGAACAACGCGGTATCGTACACGCCGGCCGACGGGCGCATAGTCGTGAGCGCGCGGCGGGTCGTGGAGCACGATCGTCCGCGGGTGCGCATCGCGGTTGCCGACGAAGGCCCGGGCATTTCCGAGGAAGATCGCAAGCATATCTTCGACATGTTCTACAATGGCTCCACCGGCCGGCGGGGCGGAAAGAGCGGCGATTTCAAGCGCGGCATGGGCTTGGGCTTGTCGCTATGCCGTTCCATCGTCGAAGTGCACGGCGGCACTTTAGACGTGCGCAATGTGAACCCGCACGGTAGCGAGTTCTCGTTCACGCTGGCAGCGGTGGAGGCCGGGGACGTGGTGGCGCGATCGACGGAGGAAGCGCGTGGCTGATGGGTACCGGATACTGGTGGTAGAGGACGACGCGGCGGTGCGGCGCCTTGTGACGACCACGCTCGATTTGCACGGATATGCGTACCGGGAAGCCCGTACGGCGTCGCAGGCGCTGCTCGAACTGTCGTCGCAGCCGCCCGATCTGGCTATCCTCGATCTCGGTTTGCCCGACGGAGACGGGGTGGAGGTCATTCGCACGCTGCGCGGGTGGTCGTCGCTGCCGGTCATCGTGCTATCGGCGCGTTTGGAGGATGCCGACAAAGTGGAAGCGCTCGATGCCGGAGCGGACGATTACCTGGTGAAACCGTTCTCGGTCGAGGAGCTGCTGGCTCGCGTGCGCGTGGCGCTGCGCCGATTGGATCGGGAGCGAGCGATGCAGGGGGATGCGGACGAAGCCGTCTACCGCAACGGGAGCCTCCGCATCGATTATGCGGCAGGCAGCGTGTGGCGCGACGACGAGGAGATTCACCTCACGCCGTTCGAATACAAGCTCCTCTGTCTGCTGGCGCGCAATACCGGCAAGGTGCTCACGCACAACTACCTGCTCAAAGAGGTGTGGGGCACCATGCTCGCGTCCGATCGCTCGTCGCTTCGCGTGTTCATGGCCACGCTTCGCAAGAAGATCGAGCCTGATCCTGCGAACCCTCGCTACATCCAAACCCACGTAGGGGTAGGGTATCGCATGATGCGCGTGGAATAGGAGCGCTTCGAGCTTACGACCCCCCCCCTCTCTCTCCTTCTTCTTCTTCTTCTTCTTTCGGTCGATCGTCGAATAGGGTTTTAAGGCAGGAAATATTTTCGGGCCCGACCGTTTCCTTTCGCTTGCAGCGTCCCCTGTTGGGCGAGTGCTGCCAGTTCGCGCTGAGCGGTTCTGCGGGCGACTCCCTTGCGCTCGAGATCGGAAACCGTTGCATATCCACGATCCAAGGCGATTTGTCTTGCAAGAGAAAGCATATCGTGAGGACGCTCCGCGACGGGTTCGACGTTCTCGACGTGCAGGGGGACCGTCGTTGTGAAAATCGCTCCCTCGTTGAGAACCGGTTCCGCCCCAGAGTAGACTTTGGTGTATTTGTACAGGTTCCGTGTGCCGGAACCCAGCTCTTCCGCCAGCCCGATGTTGTTGAAGAATGCGCCTATCAGGGGGTTCTTTGGGATAGGATTGAAATCGCTCAGCGTGATTCGACCCATGAAAGGGGCGCGACTTGCATTTTCCGTGCGCAACCTTTCATTGTCGATGATGAGTTTTGCAGGAAACGGGCTCGTGTATTCGCGATGCACGAGCATGTTCGAGATTACCTCGCGAACGATGATGTCGCGAGGGCTCACGCGAACGGAGCCTTCAAGGTGGAACCGATCCGGCAGATGCTTCGTGCAAAAGCCGGTGAGTTGGTCGAAGGCTTCTATCAGATTGCTTGTGACGATGACGCGATCGTCGTATCGATCCTGGTCGCTTATCCTGACAACGGCATCCGTTTTATAGGAAGGGCACAGCGACCGAATGACGTCGGCATCGCCCAACAACAAGACGGCTGCAAGGTTGAATCCTTTTTCGCCCGTGACGAAGTTCTTGCCGAAAAGCCCTGCCGAATGCAAGAGGTCTTCGTCGGTCATGCCGTTCCAAGGGTGTCGGGTTCGTTTTCCCGTGGCCATCGTTCGGATGGCGGGAAGCAAATCCATGCGCAAATCACTTGCTTCCACATACGGGAACACCCGCTGCTCGGTGTAGATGTTCTGCTTGCGTACGCACAAAGCCGTAAGCTGGCTTTCGGTGCTCACGACAACGTCGGCGTCCTCGATGCGCTCGAATATCCTCCCTTTGTATCGGTGGATCGACGGACTGGGAGGAATCCATATCCGAACAAGCGACGAGCCCTCGAAAACGATGTCTTCGAACTCAAGGGTGGCCGGCGGGTCGAAAACGTTCGGATTGTGAACCACGTTGGTCACGTTCCTTTTCACGGGCACGATATTCTCTTCGGGGATTCCGATTGCGTTTCCATCGTCTTCTACTCCCAGGTAGATGCTGCCCCCGAAGCTGTTCGCGAAAGAGCAGATGGTCTCGAACGTGTCTCTTCCAACCGAGTTTCCGCAGCGTTTGAACTCGATGGAGGGGGTCTCTCCGGTTGCGAGGTCGCTGCGCAATTCTGCTTCGTCCATGGGCGCCCTTTCCGAGTGATTCAGAGGAAACTCAGTATAACAACATTTGGCGCGATTTGGCGCGATTTGGCGCGATTTGGCGCGATTTGGCGCTTTTCGATTTCTCGATTCCGACTCCCCGGTTGGCGCATAATCCTCGGAAGAGGCTCCTCGCCCCCGGAGCCGCGCCAGCTTCCTACCAAAACACGTTCTGATGACGGTTTTGGTAGAGAAAATCCCCTGCGGACATCCGCTTAGGTTTCTCGAACTGGGAAAACGTTCCGCGGATCGGGTGAAAGGGAACCCGATCCGGTGGTTTCCCTACCAAAACCGTCATCAGAACGTGTTTTCGCCAAGGGAAGGGTCGGCGTGCGGGAACGCCCCCCCCGTCTGCGTCGGGAACGCGACGGCGCGGATCTTTCCAGCCGATGCCTTCACCGGAGGCGAGGTCGTAGAACGCGATCCGGCATTATGCGTTAAACGGGGAGTCGGATTCTCGGGTTTTCGTCATGTGCATGGTGATGCCGCCCATTAAACGGGACGAGGAGCTTGTCCCGCCAAGCGAATTTGACGAAATGTCGGGAATATTTGCTTCAATGCAAGTCCCTGATCAGCGAGAATAGTGCACGATGGAATCGTTGGGAAAGGGACAGCGCATGGTGGGCGAGAAGCTTATGAAGCTGCGGAAGAAGCGGGGGATGAGCCAGCAGGAGGTGGCGTCCGCGCTGGGCGTGACGCGGCAGACCGTTTCCAATTGGGAATGCGATCAGGGTGCTCCGTCGCTCGACAAGGCGGCCGATCTCGCCCGTCTGTGCGGCGTGAGCCTGGACGATCTGGTGGCCGACGAGGTGGAAGTGGTAGTGGCCGATCCCGATCAGGCCGCTGGAAAGCCGCGTGACCTGCATGTGCTCCGCCATCTGGAAGGCAAGCAATGCCGCATCTGCTATCGGTATACGCATGATGAAATCGACATCTTCAAAGCGGTTTCGATGCCCGAGAAAGCGCGCGTGCTCGATGTCAGCGATGGTTGGCTGCGCGTCGAACACGAGCTGGGCGGCGGTGCGCCCTGGTCGAAGAAGGAAACCGCAGTGCGCCTTATCGACATCGATATCATCGACAGCGTACTGGCTTGGCCGAACGAGGATGATAGTCCGCATGCGGCAACGTGCGAGGAGGCGATCTCGTGACGGAGCTTTTGCTGGTTATCGTCATCGTGCAGCTCGGCTTCGTTTTGAGCAGGCTGCCCAAGAAAAACGATTCCTCGAAAGAGAGCGTATCCGATCGCTTCGAGCGCGAGCAGAAGGGGAACGCCGTGTTCGTCGCCTCCCAGCTTCGCAAGTTGCACGGTTGCGCGTGTGCGTTCACTCTCTGGGCGCCAGGGCGCATTTTTGCTGACGAGTCTCCGTCAACGCAAGGACGCGGTATCATCCTCGACTCCGACGACGAATGGGTGCTCATCGAGTGTCCCGCCCCGTTCGGCGCGAAGGGCGCCACGCAGCGCCTGTTCCGCATAGCCGACATCAAGTCCGTCGCAGAGATCGTCGGTTAAAGTCACGCAGTGTTCCTCCGCGAGCAGAGCCGTGAAGGAACACTGCGTCCGATCACTCGCTCAGCCAGTGTGCCGTTTGCGCCGAACGGGCGAAGTGGATATCGTGCAGCACGACCAGCTCGCCGTCGAATGCGTACAATACCACGTGGGGAATCGAACGGAATTCGAAGACGAAGCGTCGCCTTGCCTTGCCCGTGCGAGGATAGGCTTCCGGGAACGTGCGCACATTGACGAGCGCGGCGACAAGACTTGTTTTCAAGCCTTGGTCGGGATCTTCGATCCCTGAAAAGTACAAGTTCTGCGTTATCCGCCGAATGTTCACATCGAAGCGAGCGGTGGTTCTTACTGGGAACATGGCCGCCCCCAATCTTCTCGGGGATATTCACGCTTAAGGCGCTCGACTTCCTCGTGTGCATGTTCGAAGACCTCGTCGAGGGTGTACGTAACCCCCGTGCGCTTCATCTCGGCTTCCGAGGCGTCTACAATCGCATCGCAGTACGCATCATATGCACGTTGCTGGTCGACCGACATCCCAAGGGACGTTAAAAACGGATCAGGTTGAAATTCTGCCATGTTCTCACCTCCTTCGATTACGGCAAGCGGTACGCGTTCATGCATGATACGTGCCATATATCTTCCTACCTTGCGGGCGCGAGTTCCTAAGTCGGCCCCCTCGTTCCCTGGCTGCGAGGATCTTGCAAGCGTTGCGTCAGGCGGAAGGGAAACACCTTCGCCTCTTCGGACTGTGCTTATGCGCAGCGCTTGCACTGGCTCGTGTACGAGTTCATTTTATCAAGCAGAACATTTGTTTGTAAGTCTTGTTTCCGAGGTGGAATCCTGATAGGGGAGCCTGCGGCGATTCCGCGTCTACGCCTTCGGCTTTTTCGCCACGTGGACGGCGGCGATGCCGCCGGTATAGTTTTTCCAGGTCACATCCTCGAACCCGGCTTTCTCCATCATGGCTGCCAGGCCTTGCTGGTTAGGGAAGGCCTTGATGGAGCGCGACAGGTACACGAAGCCCTCGCGGTCGCCCGTGATCAGGCCGCCCCAGAAGGGGATGAGGTGCTTGAGGTAGAAGCCGTACAGCGCGCGCCATACGGCGTTCGGCGGCGTTGAGAACTCCAGGCACACCAGCGCTCCGCCGGGCTTGAGCACGCGGAACATTTCGGAAAGCGCCTGGTCGCGCTCGGGCATGTTGCGGATGCCGTACGCCATGGTGATGGCGTCGTACGACTCGTCGGCATAGGGGATATGCTGTGCATCCACCACCTCGAAGTCAACCGGTACGCCCTCGGCCTTGCCGTCCGCATAGTGCATGCGGGCCACGTCCAGCATCTCGTCCACGAGATCGGTGCACTGGATATGGCGCGGATGCTTCGCGCGCGCCACGGTGAACGTCACATCGCCGGTGCCGCCTGCGATGTCCAGCACGTCGGCGTTCTCGTCGATGGGCGCCTGGCGCATCATGCCCGCCAGCCATGTCTTGTACGCGCCGAAGCTGGAGACGGCGTTGAACCGCTCGTATTTTTTCGCGATGGTGGAGAAGATGTCTTTCACGCGTTCGGACGAGATGTCCGCGGGCGCTTCCTTGCCGGTAGCGGTATCGATGCTCACAGGTGATGCTCCGTTGATCAGGAAAGATTGGAAGGGTGCGCCTCTCGGGCGCGTCTTTATTATACAGGAAAGGAACCTGGCGAGAACAGGCTCCTTTTTTCCGCAGGGCGAGCGTATAATCTCCCGAGCCCACGAAGGAGATTGAGGAGCACCTTTGGAACACGAGCATGAAACTCCCGAACTCGATCAGGAATTCGACCCCGTATTCGAAGAAGAGCAGCAGCATCTGACCGAAACCTATGCCAAGCTGCAGACCATGGGTCGCGATCTGCTGGCGAAGATGGAGGCTAACAGCAAAGACGCGGCCGCCGACAAGCTGGCCATGGTCGACGAGCTGTCGGTGAACCTGGCCAGCTACGCCGACGCCATGGAAACCTATGCCGACTTCGCCACGGTGAACCGCGTCATCGACGCGTACAACCTGGCGCAAACCGTCGATGCGGAAAAGCTGACCAGCATCCAGGTGCTGCTCAAGCAACCTTATTTCGCCAAGGTGGTTCTGCAGATGAAGCCTGGGCAGGAGCCGAAGGAGCTCTACATCGGCACCGCCGGCATCGCCGACGAGAACTACCGCCGCCTTGTGGTGGACTGGCGCTCGCCGGTGGCCGAGGTGTACTACAACCAGGAGAACGGCCCCACGTCCTACGAGGCCAACGGCCGCACCATCCGCGTCGATCTCAAGCTGCGCCGCCAGTTCGACATCGAAGCCGATCG
This sequence comes from Eggerthella sp. BIOML-A4, assembly GCF_009875575.1. NCBI lineage: Bacteria > Bacillati > Actinomycetota > Coriobacteriia > Eggerthellales > Eggerthellaceae > Eggerthella > Eggerthella sp. BIOML-A4. The sequence goes on from NZ_WWRX01000007.1 coordinate 101,187, forward strand.
GCTGAACGCCTACTTCGACACGACCGTCGCCATCCAAGACGCCATGCTGCTGGCGTCGCTGTCGAAGCGCCGCACGGCGCAGATGCAGGCCATCACCGCCACCATCCAGAAAGAGCAGAACCAGGTCATCCGCCACGCGGACGCGCCCACCTTGCTGGTGAACGGCATCGCCGGCAGCGGGAAGACGTCGGTGCTCATGCAGCGCATCGCGTATCTGTTCTACCAGCAGCGCGAGAGCCTCGATCCCAGCGAGGTGTTCCTCATCACGCCGAACCCGGTGTTCGAGCGCTACATTGAAGGCGTGCTTCCCGACCTGGGGGAGCGCAATCCCGAATGCCTCACGTGGGATGAGTTCCTGCGAGGCCTCATGCCGCCCGAACGGTCCGGCGGACAGGCGCCTGCGTCGCTGGACGCGTTCGAGCGCATCGACGAAGCGTGCGCGACGTTCTCGTTCGACCAGCATGATTTCAAGGAGATCCACTGCAACGGCGAGCGCCTGGTCACGGTTGGACAAATCCTCCAAGTAGCGGCCAAGTTCAGAAACATCCCTGCTGGCCCCCACCTGGTCACGCTCATGCGCGAGGAGCTGCTGCGGCGTCTGGACAGCCGCTTGAAGCAGCTGGCGGCCTCGGACAAAGTGCTCGACGAGATCTCGATGCTTACCCTCGACCAGCAGGTGGAGCTGTTCCGCGAAACGTTCGACCCGCACGACGAGAGCCAGGTGCGCGAAGTGGCGCAGCAGTACGTCGATTTGCGGTTCGCCGACGCGCGCCGAGCCGTCGAGAACGACGACTGGCTGCGCATCGACCGCATCGGCATGCGCCTTCTGGGCGTGGAGAACCTCGTTCCGGTCGAGTGGCTGTACCTCAAGATGGCGCTGACGGGCCTCGGCAACGCAGATGCGAAGTACGTGATGATCGACGAGGTGCAGGACTACACGGTGGCCCAGCTGGCCGTGCTGGCGCGCTACTTCAAGCGCGCGCACTTCCTGTTGCTGGGCGATCAGAACCAGGCCATCGCTCCGGGCACCGCCACGTTCGACCAGGTGCGCGCGCTGTTCCGGGAGGTGCGCGGCCCGCTGGAGGAGTGCCGCCTCATGACCAGCTACCGCTCCACCCCCGAGATCACGCAGCTGTTCGCCAGCCTGCTGGACGATGACGAGCGCCTGAGCATCTCGTCCATCCAGCGCGCCGACACCGCGCCGGAGATCATCGCGTGCGCAAGCGAGCAGGATTACGACCGTGAGTTGCGGCGCGTTCTTGCTCAAGCGGTCGGCGACGACGGCCTCACTGCCGTGGTGGTGCCGCAGAAGCATCAGGCCAAGCTGCTGCGGAAGAAGCTGGGGGACGCGGCTCCCGCGCTCATCGACGCGGCCGCCACGCTGCCCGCCAGCGGCGTAGTGCTGGTGCCACTCAAGCTGGCGAAGGGACTGGAGTTCGACCACGTCATCGTCCCCGACGCCAGCGAGCGCGCGTTTCCCGACGACCCGCTGTCGCGCCGTCGCCTGTACACCACCGTTTCCCGTGCCACCCGCGGCATCACGTTGCTCGCGCAAGGCGAGATTACCCCGCTGCTGGCCGCGCGGGCGTAGCGGGGGCGGCGGCAATGCGCGAGCAAGCGACTCCGCCCATGCGCCTGCCGATTCCCCTGTGTGCTTTCCCCGAAGAGCGGGTCGGGAATGCTATCATACTCATCATGCGATTATTCTAAGAGATTGGCGGGACAGACATGCTTTTGTGCGCACAATACATTCTTCCCATCACGTCCGAGCCGTTTCAGAAGGGCGCGGTGCTTGTCCGCGACAACGTCATCCGCGACATCGGCACGGCCGAGATGCTCAAGCTGCGCTATCCCGACGAAGAAGTGGTCGATTTCGGCCAGGCGGCTATCATGCCGGGCCTCGTCGACCTGCACACGCACCTCGAGAACTCCGTGATGCGCGGCATCGTGCACGATGTGCCCTATACCACGTGGGTCACGTCCATGTTGGAGAAAAGCGCAAAGATGGACGTGAGCGACTGGTACGACTCCGCTATCCTCGGGGGTCTTGAAGCGCTGTCCAGCGGCATTACCTGCGTCGCCGATATCACTGCCACCGGCGCTGCATGCACCGCCACGCAGAAGCTGGGCATGCGCAGCGTCATCTACCGCGAGGTGGGTGCCATGGACAAGCGCCGCGTCGACTACGCCATGCGCATCGCCGAGAACGACATCATGCATTGGCGCGAAGAGGTTGACGGCGACCGCATCACCATCGGCGTGGCTCCCGCGGCTATGTATGCCTGCCATCCGTCCATGTTCTCGAAGGTGTCCGAATTCGCTCGGCGCGAGAACGTGCCTGTCGCCATGCACGTGGCCGGCAACCGCGAAGAGTACAACTTCATCAAGTACGGCTCGTCGCCGTTCTCGGTGCACACGATGGACCAGAAGCGCGGCTTCGTGGAGATCCCGCCGTGGCTGCCCACCGGCACGACGCCCGTGCGCTACGCTTTGAACTGGGGCGCGTTCGAGTCCGACAACGTGCTGGCCATCCACTGCGTGCACGTGGATGACAAAGACGTGCAGAAGCTGAAAGAGTACGATGTAGCCGTGGCCGTGTGCCCGCGCTGCAACGCGCAGCTGGGCATGGGCGTGGCTCCCATCAACGAGTTCATGCGCGCCGGCCTGCGCTTGGGCATGGGAACCGACTCGCCGGCCGCAACCGACTCCACCGACATGCTCACCGAGATGCGCATCGGTATGCTGGTGCAGCGCGCGGTGAACGTGGGCGAGTTCCTGGATTCGGCCACCATGCTGGAGATGGCCACCATCGGCGGCGCTCGCGCGCTCAAGCTGGACGACAAGATCGGCTCCCTGGAAATAGGCAAGCTGGCCGACATCATCGCGGTCGATCTGTCCGGATCGCATCAGACGCCCACCACCGATCCGGTTTCGGCCGTGGTCAACACCTGCAGCGGCGCCGACATCCTCATGACCATGGTGAACGGCACCGCGCTGTACGAGAAGAACAAATGGAACGTGGGCGTCGAGGTTGCCAGGAACATCGCCCGCATCATCGAAATCCGCGGTAAGTTGAGGTTGTAATCTATGGGAACGAACCAGAAGTTAACGGCACAGCAGAAAAGCGAGCGCATCCGCGCTGCTCAGGAGCGAGAGCGCAAGGAAAAGGAGCGTCGCGAGGCGGCCGCGCGCACGAAGAAGATATTCACCATCGTCGTGTGCGTCATCCTCGTGCTGGCTTTGGGCATCCCCACCGTAGCCCTCGCCTTCCTGGGGAACGGCTCCTAGCTTCCGCCCGATGACGAAGGGCGTTCGCAGCGTCTCCCGCTTGCGGACGCCCTTCGCGTTTCCCGTGTGAGAATCCGTCATGCTTTTTCTGTAGAGCTATCTCGTTCGGGTCGACGGGGAGTGTTTGTGATACTATGAATCGTTGCCGCGCACGGGGCGCGGAGTCGAGAGTAGAGTAACCGCACAAAGGGGTTTGCTTTGTTTGGTATAGGTGGATTCGAGCTATTCCTCATTCTGCTGTTCGGGTTTTTGATCTTCGGACCCGACAAGCTGCCTGCTATGGCTAAGACGCTGGGCAAGGCTATCAACAAGTTCAGAAGCGCACAGGAAGAAATGAACAAGGTGCTCAAGACGGAGGTCTACGACCCTACGTCCGATGAGCCGTTCAAGAACCCGCTGGAGGCGCTGTCGAAGGTCGGCGAGATCGGCAAAGACGACAAGGAGGAGAAGACCGAGAGCTTCTCCGAGCGCAAGGCTCGCTACGACAAGGAGCGCGCAGCCAAGAAGGCCGCCGAAGCCGAGAAGGCCGGTGCTGCCGAAACGACTGCGACGACGGCCGCAGCCGCTACGGCGACCGCCGCTGCTGCCAAGCCGGTGGCCAAGCCCGACGGATCGTTCGCCAAGCCGGAAGAGCCGAAGGCTGCGGAGACTGCGAAGCCGGCCGCCAAGCCTGAGTCGACCGCCGCGAAGCCGAAGCCGTCGCCCGACGAGCTGTACGGCACGAAACCCGCCGCTAAGAAGCCGGCTACCAAGCCGACGGCTGCGAAAGCCGCCGCCGCTTCCAAGAGCGCTGCGAAGCCTACGGCCAAGACCGATGCCGAGAAGGCTGCCGCACGCTCTGCCGCGGCGAAGAAGGCCGCTGCAACGCGCGCGGCGAACAGGAAGGCAGCCGCCGAAGCGGCCGCCAAGGCCAACAAGAACGAGAAGGGGGAGTAAGCCATGCCCGTCGGACCGGCACGAATGCCCCTATTCGATCACCTGGGCGAGCTCCGCATGCGCCTGGTGCGCATCATCGCTTGCCTTGCCATCGCCGTAGTCGTGTTCTACATGGCAACGCCTATTATCAGCCAGTTCTTGCTTCAGCCGATTTCTCCGTATCTGCCGGAGGGTACCGATGGTTTGTTGGCGGGCACGATCGTGCTCGATCCGTTCGAGGCGTTTGCGACTCGTTTCAAGATATCGATCTGGACCTCGGTCGTTGCTTGTTCTCCCGTTATCCTATGGCAGATTCTTGCGTTCTTTCTGCCGGCGCTCAAGCCGAGCGAGCGCAAGTGGTTCGTTCCCACGTTTGCCGCGGCCGTGAGCTTGTTTATATTCGGCACGATCTTCTGCTATCTCATTATTCTCGATCCCGCGTTTCAGTGGCTGACGGATCAGGCTGCAGGTCTGGGTGAAGTGGTGCCGCGAGCGTCGACCTATATCGACATGATCATCAAGTTCGAGCTGGGCTTCGGCTTTGCGTTCGAGCTACCGCTCATCGTGTTCTACCTCGTCATCTTCGACATCGTCCCGTACAAGAAGCTGCGCGGCAGCTGGCGCACGGTGTACGTCGTGCTCATGGTCGTCTCGGCTATGGCCACGCCGGACGCTTCGCCGATCACCATGCTGCTCATGTTCGCGGCGTTGCTGGTGCTGTACGAAGGCAGCTTGCTCATCGCCCGCGTCGTCCTGCGAAACCGCATCAAGAAGCAGAACGAGGAGCTTGACGCGGAAGAGGCGGAGGAACGCGCTGCCGAGCTCGGCATCAAGAAGGCCAAGAAATCGAAGTAGCCTTATTCTGATGGTGAAGGCCCGTCGAGATCGACGGGCCTTTTTGCTTTTTCTAGGAGTCATTCGCGCCGTTGACGCATCGATACCTTCGCGCGAATAACTCTTGGGCTACTATAAGCATGAACGATAGAGGCGGAACGGGCACGAAGGAGCACCATGCACGAATTGGGAATCATGACGGGCGTGATGGATGCAGTGACGACATCGGCGCAACAGGCCGGTGCGACGCGCGTGCTGAAGGTGAGCCTGTCGGTTGGAGAGATGACCGAGGCCATCGAAGACGCGCTCATGTTCGCGTTCGAGGCTCTGTCGGAAGGCACGCTTTGCGAAGACGCCGAGCTTCAAATCACCATGGTGAAGCCGAAAAGCCGCTGCTTGGAATGCGGTGCCGAATACGAGCACGATCGTTTCCATATGCTGTGCCCGGAATGCGGCAGCTTCGCCACCGAGCTCATCGCCGGTCGCGAACTGCAAATCGACAGCATCGAAGTGGACATTCCCGACGATGACGAGGAGAACGAGGACTAACCATGCAAATCGATCTGAAGCAGCCTATCCTCCAGAAGAACGATGCGATCGCCTCCGAACTGCGCGAGCGTTTCGCCGAGAACCACGTGTTCGTGCTCGACCTGCTTGCCAGCCCCGGTTCGGGCAAGACGTCCACCATCCTGGCCACCATCGACGCGCTGCGCGACGAGTTCAACATCGCCGTTATCGAGGGCGACATCGCCAGCAGCGTGGATGCCGAGAAGATCAAGGCGCAGGGCATCGCCGCCGTGCAAATCAACACGGGTGGAGCGTGCCACCTGGAAAGCGCCATGATCAAGCGCGCGGTGGACGTGCTGGACCTCGAGCGCCTCGACCTCATCATCGTGGAAAACGTGGGCAACCTCGTGTGCCCCACCGACTTCGATTTGGGCGAGAACGCCAAGGTGATGATCTTGTCGGTGCCTGAGGGCGACGACAAGCCGCTCAAGTACCCCGGCGTGTTCCAGGTCGCCGAGGCCGTGGTGCTCAATAAGGTGGACACCATGCCCGTGTTCAACTTCGACCGCGAGGCCTTCGAGGCGGCGGTCACGCAGCTCAACCCGCAGGCTCCCATCTTCCCCATCGCCGCCACGAAAGGCGACGGCGTGGACGCCTGGGCCGAGTGGCTGGCGAACCGCATTCGCGCCGTTTAGTTCCGACGGCTTGTCAGCCGTCGGAACGAAGTCGACGCTGCGAAGCGCCAATGCGCCCGATCTCGCCCCTTTTCCGCTTTCCCTCACGTGCGAAAGCACGCTTCCCTAAAGGGACTTGCGCTTCGCGCGGCGCAGCTGGCGAAACGGGCGATCTCGGGCACCTTGGCGCTTCTCGCTGATATTGGTGGATCTGCGAGATGATGATGGAGGAAGAGGGAGTCGTGGAGAATAGCGAACGGTATCGTCTCTGCGTGAACGCGCTCAAAGGCTTCATGGACGACGCTGGATTCTCCGACGTCGTCATCGGGTTGTCGGGCGGCATGGACTCGAGTTTGGTCGCCGTGATGTGTGCGGACGCGCTGGGCGCGGATCGCGTGCACGGCGTGCTCATGCCGGGCCCGTACTCCACCGACCACTCGGTGGACGATGCGCTCGATCTGGCTCGCAACCTCGGAATCCGGACGCGCACCGTCTCCATCGCGGAACCGTATCGGGCGTTCGAGGCCGCGCTTGCCGAGGCGTGCGGCGGCAAGCTCTCGGGTCTGGCGGCCGAGAACACGCAAGCGCGCTGCCGCATGGTGTGCCTCATGGCGCTGTCGAACGCATACGGCTGGATGCTGGTGAACACGGGCAACAAGAGCGAGGCCATGATGGGGTATTCCACGCTGTACGGCGACACGGCCGGCGCGTTCGCTCCTATCGGCGGCCTGTACAAAACCGACGTGTTCGCCGTCGCCCGCTGGCGTAATCGACAAGCGGAGATCGCCGGCGAGGTTCCGCCTATTCCCGAGCATGTGTTCGTAAAGCCGCCCAGCGCCGAGCTCTCACCCGACCAGGAAGACGAGAAGAGCATGGGCATCGATTACCCGACGCTCGATCGATTGTTGAAAGCGCATGTGGATCGCGGCTTGGATGCCGCAGCGTTGGTGTCCGAAGGGTTCGATGCGGCCGACGTCGAGCGCGTGCTGCGAACGGTGCGCGCGACCGCATTCAAGCGAGCTTTGGAGCCCCCGTGCCCCGACGCCACGTTCTACGAGTAGCGTCCCCTTGGCACCTCCCTTGGCACGCTGGGCTCGTTTCGCAGTCTCCATTGCGCAGATTGCGTGACGGCATGTCGGCGCCTCACGACAAAACGTTTTCGCGTCACTATACTCTGAGGCCGTTCGTTTCCGTTTCCGTCGCAAAGGAGGTCGTCCGTCGTGGAGCGTCGTTCGTTCTTCAAACTTGCAGGCTTGTCCGCTGCGGTATTGGCCGTGGGCGGAACCCTCGGCGCATGTGAGGCGGGAAAGCTGCCGGACAATCCTCTGGCGGCGACGAACAAAGCCAACGAAACCGCTGGTCAATCAAGCGTAATGGGGCAGCCGCCCATCGCCTTCGATGCTGACGTGGATGTGTTGATCGTGGGCAGCGGGGTAGCGGGGTTGTCTGCCGCCATGGATCCGCTCGAGGCGAAGCGCTCCGTTATGGTGGTCGAGAAACTTGATCTGTTGGGCGGCGAAAGCTACGAGTCGAACGGCGTTATGCGCATCGCCGGCACGACTGCGCAGCAGGATGCGGGCGTGAATGCGACGGTTGACGAGGCATGGGGGGCGCGCAAAAAGGAGTTGAGCGCTGCAGGCGACGATGATCTTGATTTCGCAAAGACCCTGTTCTTCGCGGCCACCGAATGGGCGAATCGCCTGGCATCCGATTACGGGGCGCAGTTCGCCGATCCGAAAACCTTCGTGGACGGCAAGGTGAATGCGGCTATCATGCTGCCCAAGAACGGCCTCGGTGACATGCAGAGCATTATGATGCCGCTGCGAGACGCCCTCACGGCGAAAGGCGCCACGTTTTCTACGGGCCATCGGGCGGTCGCGTTCATTTTGGATGAGGACGGCGCGGCGTGCGGGATGCGTTTCTATGCAGGGTCGGGCGCATCGGTGCTCGACGTGCGGGCTCGGCGCATCGTTGTCGCGACAGGCGGGTTCGCCAGCAGCCAGCCGCTCGTGCATGAGCATACGCCCGATTATGAGCGCGTGGGGTGCTACACCGTCGCCTCCATGGGCGAGGGTCAGCAGCTGTGCGCGCTTTTGGGCGGTCAGCTGGTGAACATGGACAAGGCTGCGCCGCTTACCGGCAGCTTGCCGCAGGCGACCGCCTGGGGCTTGTTCGGCCCCACGGTCATCGTGGATGCGCTGGGGAAGCGTTTCGCGCGCGAGGACGACGCGAACGCTGCGGCGGGCGCCTGCTTCTCGGAGGAGCGCGGCTACTGGTGGACGGTGTTCGGAAAGCAGCTGACCGAGAGCAGCCAATCGCGCAGCGTTGCGGAAGTGGCCAGCAAGAACGCAAAGCGTCTTATCGGGCCGTTCGACGACCTGGACGAGCTTGCCGAGGGCATGGGCGTTTCGCCGGACGTGCTGAACGCCACGTTCGACCGCTACAACGGCTTCGTGAAAGACGGCAAGGACGGCGATTTCGGGCGCACGTTGTTCTTGGAGGAGTTGGAAGGTCCCTACTACGCGCTTAAACAGCTGCCGCAGCGGTACAGATCCAACGGCGGCGTGAAAACAAATCAGTCCGGTCAGGTGCTCAGCGTCGTCGGCGCCGTCATTCCCAACGTCTACTGTTGCGGTGCGGCAGCTGCGTCAAGCATCGGAGGCCTCGCGTCGAACGGCGCGTTCGGCATGCTGGCGGGCAAAGCGGTCGCCGCCGCACTCGACGACGAAGATGCTGCGAAGCAAGCTTCTGACTAAAGAGACGTTAACCCTGTCCCTCTTTCTCGTTTTGACTAATGTCCCAGGGTGTCGCTTTGCGTTGCCGACGGGTTGCCAAGGTGCAAAGCGGCGGATACCGCGTCTCTATAGACTCATGACAGAATGTCCCCATACCTACTAAAGCCGCATGCGGCGCGCATCCGTGCTGCTTGAGAGGCCGTAGACGCGGATGGAAGGACTTCTATGTTCGGGGAAAGCGAGGATGAACGTGGTGCGGGCATATCCCGTCGCGCGTTCCTGGCGGGCGCGTGCGTTACCGGAGCTGCGGCGATGGTGGGCGGCCTGAACGCCTGCGCGCCGCCGCAAGACGCCGGCCCCGGCGGCGCCGGCGGAACCGGTTCTGGCGCGAACGGGGGCGCGGTGCCCGTCAGCAAGGCGCCAAGCAAGGTGGACAAGACCTACGACGCCGATCTGCTTATCGTGGGTGCAGGCGGCAGCGGCTTGGCGTGCGCCGTGCAGGCGGCTCTTAACGGAACGAATCTCATTCTTGTGGACAAGAGCAACCAGGTGGGCGGCAATGCGAACTTCGTCGAGGGCATGTTCGCCGTCAATTCCACGTTGCAGCTGGAGCAAGGCATCGACATGCAGCCCGCCGATATAATGGAAGCCGAGCTCTCGCGCGGTCAGCATCGCCAAAACGGCGATGTATGGCTCGATTTTGTGAGCAAGTCGGCCGACAACATCACCTGGTGCATAGAGCAGGGCGTCATGTACTCCGGCAAGGTGGACGACTATCGCGTCGGCCTATTCCCCACGTTCCACTGGTTCAAAGACGGAAAGGCGGCTGTGGGATACGTTGAGCCGATGAAGGCGCGGCTCGAAGAGCTGAGCGTGCAGCTGCATCTCAAAACCGCAGTGAACGGCCTCGTCATGAAGAACGGCAGGGTGATCGGCGCCTACGCAGACGGAGGCGAGGGCGTGGTGCGGTACAGCGCGAAGGCGGTGGTGCTCGCAACCGGCGGCTTCGGCGGCAACGAGGAGATCGTCGCCGAGCAGGGTTGGAACACCGATGGCATGCGCATCGTGGGCTCGCCGAACGCTGCAGGAGACGGCTATCGCATAGCCATGGACAACGGCGCATGCAGCTTCATGGCCGATTCGGCTCAGTCCATCCTGTACGCTATCGAGGCTTTTCCTCCCATCGACTTCCACGATGCGGCTGAAAACCCGCTCTACGGCTATTTCGGCATCGCCTCGGGCGGCCCCGTGCTGTGGGTGAACGAGGCGTGCCGGCGCTACACGCGCGAGGACCTCGCGAACGACAACCTCGCGTTGCAGTGCCTTCCGGGTAAGGGCAACAAGGGGAATTACGTGGTTTTCGACCAGGCCATCTTCGATCGGTTTTTCGGTAAAAACGACGATGCGAAGAAAGCCTTCTACGACGCGATCAAGGCTAACGGCGGAGGCAGCATCTACCAGAGCGATTCCTTGGCCGATCTCGCCGGAAGATTCAACCTCGACGCCGATGCGCTCAAGGCTGCGGTCGATTGCTACAATGAACTGTGCGGAGAGGGGGCTGACAGCGACTTCGGCAAGGCGGCCGGCCTCATGGTGCCCATCGAGACGCCTCCGTTCTACCTGGCAAAACTGTCGTACAACTACTTCTTCTCGGTTGGCGGCATCACCACCGACGGGCGGCATCGCGTGCTGGACGGGCGCCGCAACCCTATCGAGGGTCTCTATGCCATCGGCAACGACGGCAATATGCTGTACCGCAACGTGTACACCGTCAACATGCCGGGCGTCGCGTTCGGCCATCAAGTGAACAGCGGCCGCGAGGCGGCGAATGCCGTGTTGGAATATCTAGATCGGTAGAGAATGCGCCGGAAGGCTCCCGGAGCGGGAGCCTTCCGGCGTTGAGGGAGGGGGCAGGATGCTTTACGCCTTCAGCGCTTCGACTACGGCTTTGCCGGAGATGAGGCCGCTGCCCGCGTTCGGAGAGAGATCGCTGCCGCTATCGGCCACGGTCGAACCGGCGCAGTAGACGTTGGGGATGGGATTGCCGTCCTTGTCCGTCAACTGGCTGTCGGTCGTGATCTTCATGCCGCCGTGCGTCTTGTAGCGGTACGGGAAGTGCTTCATCGCGTAATACGGTGCGGAAAGCGACTGCAGGAACAGCTTCTTGCCGAACTCGGTGTCCTCGCCTGCGGCCACCATGGCGTCGTAGGTCTCGAACGTGGCCTTCAGCGTGTCGGCCGGAACATCCATCGCTGCCGCCAGCTCATCGAGCGAGTTGCACGGGCCCACGAGGCGGTCGGCGTTGCTCTTCATGTTCATCTCGACGTTCCATTTCTGGCTGCTGTTGATGGCTTGATCGTCGAAGATGGTCCACCAGAAGCCCAAGCCCAACTCGACGGCCTTGTCGGGCGAGTCGTGGCTCTGATCCTCCTTGATGAAGCGGCGGCCCTGCGGGGTTACTTGGACCTGCGGCGAGAAGTAGCCCCACACCGTCACCTGAGCGAGGTCGCTCATGCGGTTCGCTTCCATGTCCATGTGGGTGTACACGCCGCCGATGGCCTTGCACAGCTGGTGGCCTTCGCCCATGGAGTTCACGGTCAGCGGCCCCAAGCGAGCCTGGCTGGGCAAGTACGTGGACACCATCTCCTGGTTGCAGGAGAAACCGCCCGTGGCCACGATGATCTTCTTTGCGCGGATATCGACGGTCTTGTTGTTCTTCTCGTCGTTGAAGCGCACGCCGATGGGCGCTCCCTCTCCGTCCACGATGAAGTTCGTGGCGCGCAGGTTCAGCTTGTACGTGGCGCCTTTCTGCTCCAAGCCCTTCTGCAGCGGCGTCAGCACCGCCTGCATGTCGCCGATGCCGTTGCCGGGCAACAGCATGGACGTGGGCGCGCCCGTGTTCATGTAGTCGGTGATGGGCTGGAATACCGAACCGTAGTCGGCGGCCACGCGGTTCGCCCATTCGGTTTGGTAGACGTAGACGTTGTGCTTGTAGTCCATGTCATCGGTCTCGCCCTTTTTCTCGAGCACGGGCAGGAACTTCTCCCACATTTGCTCGGGGTCGCCCTCGATGCCGGCGTCTTTTTGCATTTTTGATCCAACGACGTTCATGACGCCGCAAGCGATGAAGCTCTCTCCGCCCACGCGGTCGAGCTTGTCCACGAGCATCACTTTATGGCCGGCTTCGACCGGATCCATGGCTGCCGACATGCCGGCGATGCCCGTGCCCAGAATGAGAACGTCGGTTTCTTCGCTGAACGAGACGGGGGCGGTGCCAACCACCTGTTCGGCCTCGCCGGATCCGCCGGTCGAGCCGCCGTTCGGCGAGCATCCTGCCAGTGCGCCGCCTGCGGCGATAACCGCACCCGAGGCGATGGCTGCCTTCAGGAAATTGCGGCGATTCATTGCTGATTCCATACTGTTCCTCCCTGTTGTCGCATGATGGCTCCTTTGCGTCGCGGTTGAGCGACGACTGGTTCACCCTACGTTCGATCTGGGGAATCGTCACCGTCCGTTTCGGACTAAATTGCTGTGGAAGGCCGGAATCCTGCATGTTTGCTTCGTGCGCTTCCGACGTTTCCGGTATGATGCCCCTATGAGGGAAACGGGAGGGAACAGACAAAAGCAGCCGTCGCGCGCGTGGGCTCATCCCGCTGTATACTCAGCCGTGGTCATTTTGGGTTTCGGATTGTATCGCGGCGTGAATTCGAACGTCTACCTCTCCGCATACGCGTTCGTGAAGGCGCCCTTCATGTTCGTGCCCGATCTGTTCTTCAACGTAGTGGTGGCATGTTCCATCATCGTGTGCTCGGCCGTCGCTGTCACCCTTGCCTGGACGGGGCGTCTCAAGGCGAACACCATGCCATACGTGCTGCCGACGGCATTGTTGTTGGCGGGGAACCTCGCTGCGTTGCTGGGCGTGGTCTTGTCGCTGCCGCCTGATCTAGCGCTGCTGGTTCCCGGCTTGCTGTACGGTGCGGGCAGCGTCATGCTGTCGCTGTTCTGGATCGAGGTGCTCTCGGCGAGCCGGCCCAGCTCCATCGTGGTGCAGATTGCGCTCGGCATGTTGCTGAACGTGGTGGTTTCCTCGGTGCTATCTCCGTTGCCCGGAGACGTCCAGATGCGTTCGAGCTGCGTTTTGCTGCTCGTTTCGGGTCTGTGCGCGTGGTTCGTGCGCCGTCGGTTGCGGGCCGCTTCCTGCGAGGTGGAAACGCATAACGAACGGCCGATCGCCGAAACGGTATCCGCCGAACCTGCCGAAGCGCTTTCTTCGAAAACTTCCTTGCGGGCTCGATGGGGCGCGTATCGCGATGCGTTTTTGGAGTTGGGCGACTCGCTGGTGGCGTTTTTCGTGCTGGAAGCCGTCATCGGGTTGCTCAACAGCTTCATGCTGGCGGGATCCATCGATTTCGAGGGCTCGGGAGCTGTGTCGGCTGCGGCCATTGTGGGCGCAATCGTCGTGTTCTGCTTCATCGTGTTCGTTGCGCATCGCATCCCCAAGGTGTCCACGGTATCGCGTGTGGTCATGCCCGTGCTCGCGGCCATGCTGGTGTTCCTGCCGTTTCTCAGCGAGCGCTACAACCTGGTGTTCTCCATGCTGTTGCTCGGCAGCTACTACTTCGTCGCGCTGCTCATCACCTATCTTATCGCCGAGGCGGCACAGACGCGCAAGGTATCGCCCTACGTGCTGATGGGCGTGGCCATGGGCGTCGCGCGCGTATGCCTGGCCGTGACGCTGTTGTCGGGGTACGCGGCCGGGGTCGCCGGCGGCGGTCCGGGCGACGAGGCCGAGCATACGATGCGCTATCTCGTGATCATCGTCGTGGTGCTGTATGCTCTGTGCATGGCGCTCGTGTTCTTCTCGCGCGACCGCAAGCGACGACGCGCCGAAGAGGCTTCTGCCGATGCGCCGAACGAGAGCGCGGTTGGAACCGATTCGGTTTCGGTGCCCGAGATCGACTCGACGCTTGACGCGTGCTGTGCAAGCGTCGCCCGGGAAGGGGGCTTGACCGAGCGTGAGGCCGAGATCCTCGTCTACCTTGCACGTGGCAGGACGAAGGCGTACATCGCCGACGCGCTGTTCGTCACCGAGAACACGGTGCGCAGCCATGTGCGCAACATCTATTCCAAGCTCGACGTGCACACGCGCCAGGAACTGCTTGACCTTCTGGAGCGTTGAAAGGTCGCCATCGGGCGAACATACATCGGCTGGGGTATGGCGCGCCTCGGGCGGGTCGCGTAGTATGGGGTCATGGATACCTTTCTGATGAACAACCGACCGATGGGTCCCAAGGATTGGGGGTTCGATGTCGCGGTAACGGCAGCGGCGTTCCTGTTCGGCTGCGTGCAGCTCATGTTGGCCGCTTCGTCCATCGTGATTCCCGATCTGGCGCTGCGCCAGTATCTCGGCATGGTGAACGTGGTGCCTAACGTGCAGGTGTTCGTAGCGCTGGCGGTCACCACGTTGCCGCTCGTCGTGCGCCGTAGGTTCCCGTGGCCCGTGTTCCTGTTCTGCCTCGTGTCGTTTCTGGGTTTGCAGAACGCGTTCAACGGGTTCTCGCTCACCATCGTGGGCCCGGTGGTCGCCCTGTACACCATCGCCAGCGAGCGCGGTCGTGTCGAGACGGTCGCGGCGGTACTTCTAGCGGTGGCCGGCCTTCTGTTCACCGATGCCCATGCCGCCACGGCCAACATGGTGCTGTTCACGCGTTTCCAGAATATTGTGCTCGCGGTGGCCGCCGGCTTGGCTGGCTATGCGTATCGAACGCATCGCGCCTACGTAAAGGCCACCGAGGATCGCGCTGCCGAAGCCGAGCGCACCCGCGAGGAAGAGGCGGCTCGGCGTGTGGAGGAGGAGCGCGTGCGCATCGCGCGCGAAGTCCACGACATCACGGCGCATTCGCTGTCGGCGGTCAGCATTCAGGCGGCGGCTGCCGAGCGCATGATCGATCGCGATCCCGCCGCGGCGAAGGAGGCTATCTCCGCCGTGCGCACCACTGCGAAAGGCGCGCTCGCTGACATTCGCAGCATGATCGGCGTGCTGCGCTGCGGCGATGACGCGGCCGAAACGTCGCCGACGTCCGGCACCGAGCGGTTGGACGATTTGCGTGCCTACCTCGGAAACGCCGGAATCGAAACCACGCTCGACGCGGCCGCCTACTGTCGTGCGGACGTGCCGGCCCACGTGGACATGGCGTTGTTCGGCATCGCCCGCGAGGCTGCTACGAACATCGTGCGTCATGCTGGTGCGCGCAAGGCGCTCATCCGCCTGGCCGTCGAGGACGGACGGGCGCGCTTGGTGGTGGAAGACGATGGCGTCGGGTGCGGGCTCTCGGCGTCCGCGGCCGCATCGGGCGCGCTGCCCCAGGCTGTCGACGGAGAGGGGCACGGCATTGCCGGCATGGCCGAGCGCGTGCACCTGTTGGGCGGCACGTTTTCGGCGGGCGATCGAGCCGGCGGCGGCTTCCGCGTGGTTGCCTGCTTGCCGATGAAGGGAGCGGAGGCGTAAGTGGAAGAGCGCGTGCGGGTGCTGGTGGCGGACGATCAAGATCTCGTCCGCAGCGGTTTCAAGCTCATACTGATGTCGTACGACGGCATCGACGTGGTAGGCGAGGCGCGCGATGGCCATGAAGCGGTGGAACTGGCGTCGCGGCTGCATCCCGACGTGGTGCTCATGGACATTCGGATGCCGCGTATGAACGGCATCGAGGCCACGCGCGCCATCCGCGACGATGCCGCGC
The DNA here is from genome assembly GCF_009875575.1 of Eggerthella sp. BIOML-A4. NCBI lineage: Bacteria > Bacillati > Actinomycetota > Coriobacteriia > Eggerthellales > Eggerthellaceae > Eggerthella > Eggerthella sp. BIOML-A4. The sequence continues at coordinate 116,880 of NZ_WWRX01000007.1, forward strand.
TTGAAAACGTGCATGTGCTCATCCTCACGACGTTCGATCTGGACGAATACGTGTACGATGCTTTGGCCGCCGGGGCCAGCGGCTTTTTGCTCAAAGATGCCGAGCCCGACGAGATCGCTTCCGCGGTGCGCGTCGTCGCCCAGGGCGATGCACTCATCGAGCCCTCTATCACGCGCCGCCTTATAGAGACGTTCGTCGCTGCACGGCCGGCTTCGCTCGGCGGTGCTGCAGCCGTTGCGGCCGGTCTACGCACTCTTACCGACCGCGAGCGCGAGATCCTCGCCCTGGTTGCGCGAGGTTTCACGAATGACGAAATAGGTTCCGAGCTGTTCATCTCGCCCGCCACGGTGAAAACGCACCTGGCCCGTATCATGGCGAAACTCGATGCCCACGACCGCGCCCAGCTCGTTGTCCGAGCCTACGAAGGCGGCCTCGTAAGGCCAGGCATCCGGTAGCCGTTCGGTGGCAAGCGAACTGATGCCGCATGCCAAACGGCGACTCGAGTAAATTGTGATGATCGTTTGACGATTGCGCAAAATCTCAGTCACGAGCGCTCAGATTTCTTTGAATGCCCTTGCATTCAGTGTTGATGATGCTATGATAACGCAGTGTTTAGCACTCGTTACCGATGAGTGCTAGCAGTCACCACTGCTGAGTGGTTAAATAGCGAACATGCGACAAACGGGTTCGTGCATACGTCGGACGAAAGGAAGGCAACGTTATGAATTTGAAACCTCTGGGTGATCGCGTTATCGTCAAGCAGGACGAGGCTGAGGAGACCACCGCTTCGGGTCTGTTCCTCGCGACGGAGGCGAAGGAAAAGCCCCAGAGCGGTACCGTTCTGGCCGTGGGCGAGGGCAAGCTCGACAAGGACGGCAACCTCGTTCCCGTTCCCGTGAAGGTCGGCGACAAGGTCGTGTACGGCAAGTTCGGCGGCACCGAGATCAACGTCGAAGGCGAGGACGTGCTGATCCTCCGCGGTGACGACCTCTACGCTGTGTTTGCATAAAAGGCGCCGGTTGATTCAACGTTGGTAATAGCAGGGTTTTCGTGGTGAGGCTCATAGCCACGAAGGTTCCGGGTGCTTGAGCTAAGCGGCCTTATTGGCCGTGTGCGAAAGCTCCCGGGTTCTGAGCGGCTAGGAGGCCGCCACGAAAAGCCGTCAGGTTGAAAGGATATGAGCAATATGGCTAAAGAGATTAAGTTCGAAGCCGACGCGCGCAGCGCGCTTGCTGCCGGCGTCAACAAGCTGGCCGACGCCGTCAAGGTGACGCTCGGGCCCAAGGGCCGTTACGTGGCGCTGGAGAAATCCTACGGTGCTCCGCTGATCACGAACGACGGCGTAACCGTGGCCAAGGAAGTCGAGCTCGAGGACCCCATCGAGAACATGGGCGCCCAGCTGGTTCGCGAAGTGGCCGTGAAGACGAACGACGTCGCCGGCGACGGCACCACGACGGCCACGCTGCTGGCTGACGTCATCGTGTCCGAGGGCCTGCGCAACGTGACCGCCGGCGCCGATGCCCTGGGCATCCGTCGCGGCATCCAGAAGGCCACCGACGCCGTGGTCGAGGCCATCAAGGCCGACGCCACCCCCGTCTCCACCAAGGAGCAGATCGCGAACGTCGGCACCATTTCCGCCGGCGACGCCGAGATCGGCGAGAAGATCGCCGAGGCCATGGATGCCGTGGGCAAGGACGGCGCCATCTCCGTCGAGGAGAGCCAGACGTTCGGCATCGACATGGACATCGTCGAGGGCATGCAGTACGAGCGCGGCTACATCTCGCCGTACATGGCCACCGACATGGAGAAGATGGAGGCCGTCCTCAGCGATCCCTACATCCTCCTCACCGACCAGAAGGTCACCAACATCCAGGACATGGTGCCCCTGCTGGAGGAGATCATGAAGTCCGGTCGTCCGCTGTTCATCGTTGCCGAGGACGTCGAGGGCGAAGCGCTGGCCACCATCCTGCTGAACAAGCTGCGCGGCACGTTCAACTGCGTCGCCATCAAGGCTCCCGGCTTCGGCGATCGCCGCAAGCGCATCCTCGAGGACATCGCCGCCGTCACGGGCGCGCAGGTCATCGACAAGGACTTCGGCATGACCATGGCCGACGCCCGCATCGACATGCTGGGCCATGCCAAGACGGTCAAGGTCACGAAGGACTCCGCCCTCATCGTGGACGGCGCCGGCGACAAAAAGGCCATCGACGATCGCATCGGTCAGATCAAGGCCGAGCTCGAGCGCGTCGACTCCGACTTCGACCGCGAGAAGCTCCAGGAGCGCCTGGCGAAGCTGTCCGGCGGCGTGGCGGTGCTCAAGGTGGGCGCTGCGACCGAGTCCGAGCTCAAGGAGAAGAAGTCCCGCATCGAGGACGCCCTGCAGGCGACCCGCGCGGCGGTCGAAGAGGGCATCGTCGCCGGCGGCGGCGTGGCTCTGGTGGGCGCTCTGCCCGCGCTCGACAAGGTGGAAGCGGCCGACAAGGACGAAGAGGTCGGCGTCGCCATCATCCGCAAGGCGCTCGAAGCTCCGATGCGCGCTATCGCGCAGAACGCCGGCTTCGAGGGCAGCGTCGTAGTCGAGCGCGTCAAGGGCATGGCTACGGGCGAAGGCCTGAACTGCGCCAACGGCGAGTACGGCAACATGATCGAGATGGGCGTCAACGACCCGGTGAAGGTCACCCGCACGGCTCTGCAGTCTGCGGCCTCCGTCGCGGCTCTCATCCTCATCACCGAGGCCACCATCAACGAGATCCCGAAGGATCCGGATCCGGCGGCTCTGGCGGCTATGGCCGGTGCCGGCGGTGGCATGGGCGGCATGATGTAAGCTGCGGCTTGCGGTAACGTGTAGCGTCAACCATAACTCGGAAGGCGGGGCGACCATCGGTCGTCCCGCTTTGCTGTATATGAGGGAATGAGGGCGATCGTCCCGGCCCAAAACAGGACGGTCGCGGCATCGTCGGCCAGACGGCGCCCGCACGCCTTCTGGAGCGTGCCGCCGGCACGGGGATGCGCCCTCCTCGCGCCGCACGCCCTCTCGCCCCGGGCCGTTCTGAGCGAGCTTTTCCGAGCTTTTCGAAAATGCCCCCTTGCGCCCGGGGCCGGAAGCGGGTAACATGCTCGGGCTGCCTTCTCCGCGGGAGAGGGGGAGGGCGGCGGCGGGGCCCCGCGGCCCCCCGGCGCCGGAAGGCGCCGGGAAAAAAAGTCCGAGAATCTCGAAAAAAGTTCTTGACGGCGGGGCAACGGACGCGTAATATATCTCCTTGCGCTTCGGGTGGAACCGAAAGCGACGGGGCCCCGGGAGGGGCGCCGCAGAACCTTGAAAACCGGATACTGAACAGCGAAGAAGAGAAAAGCCAAGCAAACGATTCTTGCGAACGGAAACCCG
>NZ_WWRX01000008.1:0-19487 GCF_009875575.1 Eggerthella sp. BIOML-A4
TGCGTCCCGAACAGCCCCGCGCTCCACGCCACCAGCGTGGTGAACACGATCAAAGGCCACTGGAGCTCCATTATTCACCGCCTCCTTGCCATTCATGGTCACGCAGGATATAGCGCACCGACGGATTGTTTCCCACATTAGGCAGCACGTGCACGTCTTCATCCGTGAAGGGCTTGCAGAACTCCCCGAGAACAATGCGCTCGGTTCCGTTTTCCGCACCTTCGAACGATTCGATGCCCTTATCCAAATCACCGAAGAAGCGCGCCATGCCACCGCATTGGCTGACGCATTGCGGCAGCTCGCCCTGGGCGATCTTCTGCTCGCAAAGGGTGCACTTCTCAACCACGCGCTCCTGCTCGTTCAAGTAACGAACGTTGTAGGGACAAGCCATCGCGCAGAACTGGCAGCCGATGCACTTGGACTTGTCAACCTGCACCGTGCCGTCCTCAAGCTTGTGCGAGGCGCCCGTCGGGCACACCTTCACGCACTCGGGGTCGGCGCAGTGCTGGCACTGCACGGGCAGGAAGTAAAGATAAGAATCCGCATCCTGCGCACCTTGTATAGAAGCATTCGGCCCGATGCGTAAAACCTTGTTCCAAAAACTGCCAATGGGCACATCGTTCACGGCTTTGCATGCGACAGCGCATGCCAAGCACCCGACGCACCGATTCAAGTCGGTGACAATAGCATACTGGGTCATGGCCTACTCCCTCCCTTCGTACGTCGGCAGCCATTCTTTGAGACGAGGATCGGAAGCATCGTGGATGATCTCAACGCCGTTGTGGTCGCAAGGCACCGGATTGCCGAACGGGGAGTTCTCGGGCGTTGCCTTGTATATCTTGCCGAGGTACGCACGCAGGTTAGACGCGCCGCAATGCGGATCGCGCGCCCAGTTGTCTATCAAGTGGTTGACCGCGCATAGCTCGTGGCCCGATCCCGATTGCTTGAATTCCGGGAACCACCACTGATGCTCGCAATTGATAGTGCCGGGACGGATCCCGTAGTACAAATCGGCAACCTCGCGAATCTTCCCATATGGCGTCTCAATCCAAACCCAATCTCCCTGTTCTATGCCATACGTGGCGGCATCGTCTGGATTGATTTCCACGCGCGGCACCGGCCATTGCTCGCGACACCACGGCAGCTGCCGGTGCTCGGAATGGAAGTACACGGGAATGCGGCGTCCCGTAGTGATGATCAGCGGGTATTCTTTGTACATGTCAGGATCGCTCACAGGACTGTGCGGTGGTTCGCGATACGTGGGAAGATTCCACTCGCCATCGGGATGGAACGACTCCATGACCGTAGACCATATTTCGATCTTCTTTGTCGGAGTGTAGAACCCGGGAAGCCAATCACCTTGAGAACCTACGAACCCACCCGCATTGCGAGCGCGATTCGCACCGGTTTCGTAGCGGCGATACGTTCCCCACAATTCCGGTTCAGTTTCCTTGCAATCCCACCAGCCATGTTCCTGGAAACGCTGCTCGAATACCTTCCATCCCTTCGGCTCGAAACCCGCCACCGACATGTCCAGCATTTCCTCGACGCTAGGATATTCAGGATAACCAGGAATAACGTTATAGGGGAGGCCTTTGTATTCGTACAACATGCGAATGATCTCGCCGTCGAACTTCGCTTCACCAGGCGGGTCGATGCATTTGACCGTCGCGCCCATAGCGCCCGAAGCGCCCTGGGATGAACGCGGACTGGACAACTCCAAGAAATGAGCGGCAGGCAAAACGATGTCGCACAAACCACCGCCAGGAGTGTGCCACAGGTTGCATTCCACATAAAAATCGAGCTTCTTGAGAGCCTCCCATGTCGTGGTGGTGTTGCACTGGTTCATGAAGTTCCCCGACGAATTGAACGCGCCAACGACCGGATACGGTTCTCCGGTGAGCACCGCATTCCACGTAGCCGCAGCATCGGCCCACATGCCCCACCAATACAGCAGCGGAATCTCATCGCGACCTAAGATCTTCTCCATCTGCCCCGGCGAAAGCATGGGCATGCCCGAACCGTTGTTGGCAAAACCCATCTGACCGCCCTCGATGGGAGCGCGCGTTGACGCACGCTGACCGCCCGGCGTATCGTAATTTCCCGTGATGGCCGTCAGATAATCAAGCGCGCGCACATTCTGGATGGCGGTATTCGCATGCTCGGTGGCCAGCATGTACTGAATACCGCCATTGCCATAACCCTTTTCCGGATGAAGGGGCGTGCCGTAAGCCATAGCCGCCGCACGAATCTGATCGGCCGGAACCCCGGTGATTTCCTCAGCGACTTCAGGAGTGTATTCCGCGCAGCGATCGGCGTACTTTTGAAACACCGGCTGCACCTTATGCGTCGACCCGTCTTTGAGCGTCACTTCGAATTCCCCAAACAACGCCGGATCTATTTCAGGGTCGAACGGAGTAGGATCAATGACAAAACCTTGATGGAAGCCAGGCGCGAGATTCTCCTGCGAAGCTTCCTTCCCGGCCGTCGGCTTCGTCCATTCCTCACCTTCCCAAAAACCGGTTTCGGAATCGAAATAGGTCAGCCTCCCAGCAAGGTTGTCCCAAACCATAAAACGCTTTGGGCTTCCGTCCTCCAGCAGATCCGATTCCTTCAGCAAATGCGTCTTGAGTTCGAATGGGGTCATGACAATGGGCGAAGCCTCGGTCCAGCCGGTCGGCTCCATGTCTTCGCACACGAGAAACGGACCGTTGGTCCACTTCTTCGTGAACAACTCGTCGTACAGATTGTTTTCAATGATGACGTTCGTCCAAGCCAACGCCATCGCCCCATCGGTACCGGGTCGCAGGTGCAGCTGGAAGTCCGCCTCTTTACCCATGTTCGTTTCGCGCGGATCGACGCAAATGTGCGTGGTCGAGCGCGTCGCCACATCCACAGTGGTGCGGCAGCTGTCATCGTAGTTCGACATCTCGGATGCACCGCCCCAGGCCACGTACACATCAGGATGGGCAACCGTCTCCATCCAGCTGTCGGCGAAGCTCGAGCACATAAGAGTGGCGAAATGGCGCGGGCCCTTGCAGATCTGCCACGCCTGCACGATGTTCGGCGAATCCCACAGGTACATGCCGTTGGACGCTCCGAACATGCACCACACGCGCGACGTGCCGCACATGCCGAACAGCGATTCGCCTCCGTAGCGCGCTTGCAGCTCGTCGAATTTCGACACGATCGTGGTCATGGCCTCATCCCAAGAAATACGCACCCAACCGGGATCATCGGATTCCTTGTCGTTCGTTCGTTTCATAGGATAATGCAGACGATCAGGATGGTATGCCGCCTGAATGGCCGCTTGCGATTTGGTGCAGCAGTTCCCCATCGACTGGAACGCCGTAGGGTCGCCCTCCATCCGAACGACACGCCCGTTCTGCACTACGGCGATAACGCCGCATTCCATTTTGCCGCAGCCGCGACACCCTGTTCGGATACGCTTGATGTCACCTCCCACCGGCTTATCGACGGCATCGTCAGCAACAGCCAAACTCGGCTCAGCCAACGCGGAGATGCCGAACGCCGCGCCTGTCACGACCGAGACTTTGACGAAATCCCGTCGCGACATATGCAGTTTACCCATACCCTCCTCCTTATTTTCGACCCTGCCCACGACGACCCCATTAAGGAGATCGCATCTTCCTTCAGTATGAAAAGCAACTCGAAGATAGGGAAATAACGTTTCGGCACACATCGCCCCGCATGCATTCCGATTCAAGCCCCTCCCATTCCGATGCGTTATAAGACCATGCCAACAGGCCTAAGGAAAGCGCGTGTACCTCTCAAAATCACCCAGGATGCTACAATGGCTTTTAAGACGAGCGATGCTGGGGGGGCATCGAACCTCGCAATGCAATCGCCGAATGGGTTTTCATTCGGCGGAGGGGGGGTCATCATGAACATCGAATCCTGCAGAGAATTCATCGAGCTCGCTCAATGTCTGAACTTCACCGAGGCGGCCGGAAACCTCAACATCACCCAACCGGCATTGAGCAAGCACATGCTCGCCCTTGAAAAAGAATTCGGAATAGAACTGCTTGATCGAGGGAAAAAAGGAGTTCAGCTAACCGAAGGCGGACGCATCTTGTTCGAAAGCGCCGGGGTCATCGTGAACGAATACGACAAGACCAGAAACACGCTCGAACAGCTCAAAGCGAAGCGCCCTATTCACGTGGTCGGACACATGGAAGACTCCGACATAGCCTCCCTCGCTTCTATGACGGCAATGATCGCCCGCGAAAATCATCACGCGAACATCGTTTTCGACCGCAACATCGACGACCCCTTCACGTTGCTATCGAGAGAGTCCATCGATTTGTTCATCGGATACACCAACCCCCGTCACGCCGAACAAGAGGGATTGATCAGTAGGCCGTTCGTGTCGATTCAATTGCTCGCAATCGTAGAAAACGACCATCCGCTTGCCAACCGAACCTCGATCTCGTGGAAAGATCTGCAAACGCAAACGCTGGTGAAATTCATGAGCGACAAGACGAACCCTGCCTGGGATCAAATCGAAGCCGCATGTATCGATTACGGATTCGAGCCCAAGACCAGGCCCGTATCGGCAGGCAACGACGTGGAGTTCTTCAGCACACCGCTCAGAGGCAACGTCCTCATATGGAAAAAGACGCAAAAGCAGATCGGCTTACTGCTGGAAACCGGAAAGCGCACCGGTATACCGATCGAGGAAAAAGACAAGAACCTCGTAGCATACGCCGTCTACCATCCTAGAAACGAAGAACGCTTACGCGATTTCTTCGCTGCGGCAGAAGAGGCCCAAACTCTTCTCGACCGGCGTAAGGATCGCAAAAGCGAGCAGTAGCCGCTGGTTGCCACGACGCCCTCGAAGTCTCCTTCGAGGGCGTTCTGTCGTTTGCAAGAAGGGTCTGGAGAGGCAAATCGCGCTCGAAGGGGCTTCGAGGCCGGGGTAGGTCGGGAGGGTGGAATCCGGATGTTTCACGTGAAACATCCGTTCTTTTACGGCCGGTGTTTCGCGTGAAACATTTTGCGGAAAGGACTCCTTCCCTTCCCGTGCGCCACCCCAACGCCCCGCTCCTAGCGCTCGTACACCTGGTCGCAGTTGAGCAGATCCTTCATGGAGTGCCAGATCTGGTGCGGGTTGCCCGGCGGGTTCTTGAGCGGCTTCATCGGATAGCGCTCCTTCGCGCCCGACAGCAGATCGACGGCGAACACCTCGTCGGACAACTCGAGCGCGCCTTCCGGGCAGATGTCGGTGCAGCAGCGGCACTTCACGCAATCGACCGGGCGATGCGTCACGCCGATCGAGCCGTCTTCGTCCGCGTACTTCGCGATGGCCCCGGTGGGGCAGAACGTGGCGCACATCTGGCACGACGAGCACTTCTCGGGATCGATGATCACATGGCCCCACAAGCGCGTGTCCATGAGCACATCCTGCGGCTGCCCCAACGAATCGAGCGCGGCCAGCAAACGTTCGCGGCGGTCGGGAATGAAGTGAGGCAGCGTGCCGTCCTTGCCCACCTTCACGAACCTCGGCTCCCGCCGCTCCTCCACACCCAATGCGTCCTTGACGGCGTAGTCGGCCGTCACCGCCGCAACGTTCTTAGCCTCGTCCTTCATGCTGGCGAAGAAACCCCGACGGCTTGCATCATAGCCCTCGTCACCTGACCGGCGAACGAACGAGGGGAGCTTCTCCACCAGGTCGATGCGCATATCGTTGTTCCAGGTTTCCAGCAGCGCGCTCGCCGTGTCGCACACGACCTGCGCCATCTCGGAACCCGAAACATGCTCGCATTGCGCGCAGCGCGCCTGCACGAGGCTCACTCGGTGCACTCCCAGCGCCGCCAGCATGACCAGCAAGCTTTCCTCCACGCGCCCCAGGCACGTGACGCCCACCACCTTCTCGGGGTCGTACAACCCGTCGGCCGCGGCAAGCAGCTGATCGCAGGCGATAACCACCTGGCCGTCAGCCGGGTCAGCCGCCGCACGACACGCCTGCAACAGCTCGGCATCGTTCGGGCGATGCGCTTCGAGCGCGCAGGTGGGACACACGGTAGCGCAGGTTCCGCACCCGATGCACCGCTCGGGTTCGATGACCAGCTCGTTGTCGTCGTAGGAGATGCAACCGCTCGTGCACACATCGGCGCACTTCATGCACGTTGCGTTGCGATTGCGCACAACAGCGCAACGGCCCTGATGAACCGTAATGTCGGCGCTCTGAAGTTGTTCGAGCAGACCGAGGAAATTCGTCACGTGAGCCATGACTTCACCCTTTCTCGTCTACCCCCTTGCACCGCACAGTATAACCACTTTCGCCGTCTCACGCGAGAAAAAACGCGCTTGACACCTTCGGCGAGCCTCCCCTATCATGTGGCCTTGGGGAGTCCGCCGGCACGCCGATCGCGTGCGAAGCGGACATTGTTTGCAAAAGTGGGAACCTCAGGGGTGAGGTTTCGCGGTGCCGTGCGCCGTAAGTTGCAAACAATGTCTGACGAGGGGCGGAACATGACTCACGATTCCACGAACCAGCATCTTTCTCTTGAGCCCGACTACGACGGGTTCGATCCACTTGAAGATTTCGAAGACGATGCGACCGAGGTCGAAGGCCGTGCCGACGAGTTCGTCGCCACGGTGAGCGCCGCCGAAGACGCGCTCGCTCACGACGCGATGGCACCCGCCACGCCCGCCATCTGCGAAAAGCCCGCTGAAGAGCGCATCGCCGACTTGTTGGAGGCCATGGCGCCGCGCCGCACGGTGCTGCTGGGCATCCTGGCCGCCTGCGCCGAGCCGCAGCCGGCATCCGCCGTGAACGCTCGCGTCGACGAGCTGCAGGAGAACAACTTCTCGGTGTACAGCGCGGCCAACCTGTGCTCCTTGCTGGAGAAGGCGGGCGCCATCGAGCGCGTCACGGCCGAGGGCGAACCCGCGGAGGACATCGAAATCGAGCCACAGACCGTCGTCGTCGACGGCGTCGAATACCTGGAAGCCCGCGAACCCGTCGAGATCTACTGGCACATCACCGAGCCGGGCCGCGCGGCGCTTGAGGCCGACAAACCGCTCGAGCGCCTGCGCGCCCTCCTGGACGAAGATGCCGCCTACGCGCCCATCTACCAGCGCATCCTCCGCTTGTGCACAGCAGACGGCGGCGCCACGACACCCGCCATCAACAACGCGGTCGACCACAACCCGCTGGTGCAGAAGCCGCGCTTCTACGCGCCCCACTTCGTCGACCGCCTGGAGAAATGCGACGCGCTGGCCTGGAAGAAGGCGTGGTGCATCACCGACATCGGACGCGCCGGCCTCGATATGCTGGCAGACGTCGTAGACGAGAACGCGCCCGCCACCCAGCCCGAAACCCCCGCAACCCCTGATCCCGCCGCATCCAAGGAGGACTAACCATGACCGAAGCAACCGCGCCCGCAACCGAGACCCTCGCCGACGAAGCGACCATGCAGGAGCTCGTCAAACTGAACGAGCAGCGCGCCGCCACGTACGGCCTGCTGTCGCGCCTGTACCGCGTGGAGGTGGACCAGCCCCTTCTCGACGAGCTGCGCAGCATGCGCTTCCCCGCCAAGACGGGCAACGAGAACGTGGACGAGGGCTACCGCCTGCTGGCCACGTACCTGAGCAACACCTGGGACAACAGCGTCACCGACCTCGCCATCGACTACGTGCGCGTGTTCATCGGACACGGCATCGACGCGTTCTCGGCCGCCTACCCGTTCGAATCGGTGTACACCTCCGAGAAGCGCCTGCTCATGCAGGAAGCACGCGACGAGGTGCTGGCCATCTACCGCAGCGCAGGCCTCGACAAGCAGGACACATGGAAAGAGGGCGAGGATCATATCGCGCTCGAGCTGGAATTCGAGCAGATCATGGCCACGCGCACGGTCGAAGCGCTGCGCAAAGGCGACGAAGACGAGGCCGTCGCGCTGCTGACCACGCAGAAGAACTTTCTCGAAGACCATCTGGCGGCATGGGCTCCCATGATGACCTCCGACATGAAGCGATTCGCGCAAACCGACTTCTACCGGGGCTTGGCGTACTTGACGGACGGGTTCCTCCAAACCGACCAAACGTTCCTCGACGACGTGCTGGCCGAAGACTAACTGCACAGGATCGAAAGAAGGAGCGATGGACAACAAGCAGGAGAAAACCTACGCCGGCATGACGCGACGCACGCTGTGCCTGGGCGCAGGCGGCGCTGCGGTCATGCTAGGTCTAGGCGGATTGAAGTACGCGGGATCGCAACCGCTCGTGCGCCCGCCGGGAGGCCAGGACGAGGAACGGCTCATCTCGGCCTGCATCCGCTGCGAGAAGTGCTACGAGATCTGCCCGCGCGACGTCATCGCGCCCGCCCACCTCGAGGACGGTGTGCTGAACATGCGCACCCCCACGTTCGACTTCTCGGCCAACTGGTGCGACTGGTGCGCCGAAGAGCACGACGGCACCCCGTTGTGCGTGAGCGCCTGCCCCACCGAAGCGCTCAAGCTGCCCGACGACGCCACGGCCGAGAACACCATCATCGGCAAAGCCGTTATCAACACGGACTGGTGCTTGGCGTACAAGCTGATCGGATGCCGGTTTTGCTACGACGCCTGTCCCTACGAGGCCATGGAGCTCGACGAGAACAACCGCCCCGTCGTGATCGAGGACAAGTGCAACGGCTGCGGCGCGTGCGAGAGCGTGTGCGTCTCGCTGCAGAACGGCTCCATCTCCGAAGGAGCCACCGCGCGCGCCATCGTCGTCCACCCGCTTGACGAAGTTGAAGGATAAGGTGCCCTCATGAAGAAGAACTCCAAGAAGCTGCGCACCCTCGTCGCACTGGCCATCGTGGCCGTCGTCGCCGTCGGCTTCGTCACGAACGTCGGGATCGGCACCATGTCGGCACCGGGCATCTGGGACATCTCCATCCTATGCCCGCTGGGCGCCTTGGGAACGATGCTCGCCTCCAAGATGATGGTGCCGCGCGCCGTAATCTCGCTGATCGTGATGGTGCTGCTCATCGTTCTGTTCGCCCGCGCGTTCTGCGGATGGATTTGCCCCGTGCCGCTCGTGCAGAAGTTGCGCGGCTTGTTCGCGAAGAAGCAACCCGTCGAACGCGGCGACGATGCCGATCCTGCCGCGGCGCCGCTCACGAAAGTCGAGATCGACGCGCTGGGCGTTTCATGCTCGAAGGGGTCGAAGAATGGCAGCGGATGCGCGTCCTGCGCCTCCAAGCGCGGAGCCGCGCTCGATGCTCGCCACTTCGTGCTGGGCGGCGCGCTGGCGTCCACCTTCATCTTTGGATTCCCGGTGTTCTGCCTCGTCTGCCCCATCGGACTCACGTTCGCCACCATCCTGCTGGTCATCAACCTGTTCTCACACGGCGATGTCACCTGGTCGCTCATCGTGGTGCCCGCGCTGCTTATCGCCGAGGTGCTGCTGTTCAAGAAGTGGTGCCATAAGCTGTGCCCGCTTTCGGCGTTCATGAGCCTGATCGCGAAGGCGAACAAGACCTTCGTGCCCACGATCGACGATGCGAAGTGCCTGGAAACGGCGAAGGGCGGCGCGTGCGGGGCCTGCGGCCGCGTCTGCGAGGAGGGCATCGACCCGCGCCACCCGCAGCTTTCGCAGGCGGCATGGAGCGAGTGCACCAAGTGCCGCGCCTGCGTGGACGCATGCCCTGCGAACGCGATCACCATGCCGCTGCTGCCGCGGCGAACGCCGTCTACCGCAGAACCTGTCGCCGTGCCAACGAACGCCGAGAAGATCGACGCGGAGAATGCGCGCCCCGTTCCGTAAAGCCCCTCCTGCGCGACCCGGCTCGCAGCTGCAGCGGTCTGGTCGCGCATCCGGAATCGGGCCGAGCCCGACCCCGGGCAAAAGGCGGCTTGGCAAGGGCTTTGGGGGACGAGCCGCCTTTTGCCCGGGAGCGACATCCCCGCTCCCCCTCCCTGCGAAAAGAGGGATGCCGCTTCCGGCCTTCATCTGACAACCACGACGTGGGAGGACGAAAACCCATGGCATACGAAACGACAAGCGAATCGACCGAGGCCCTGCTCGTCACCGGAGGCGTCGGCACCGGCAAAACGCAACGTCTCGTCGAGCGCGCTGCCGCGCTGCTGGCCGAAAACGCCGCCGCGGGCAACGTGCTCGTGCTGTGCGCGACGCCCCAGGCCGCACGCCTGTTCTCGGAGCGGTTGACAGCCCGCGTCGGTGCCAAGCGCGCTGCCGGCGCAACCGTCGCCACCGCACGCGCCTTAGCGCTCGACGTGCTGGCCGACGACGGCGCGCGCCGCTGGTCGGGGCGCGAGCCGCGACTACTGACCGCCTTCGAAGAGACGTTCCTCATGGAGGACATGAAGGTGAGCGGGCTGCGGCCGAAGCGGCTGCGCGAGATGCTCAAGTTCTTCTACCGCTCGTGGACCGAGCTGGCGGACGACGATCCCGATTGGCTGCTACCGGGCGAGGAGGCCGATGTCCATACGCTGTTGAAAGAGAACCTGGTCTTCATGCGCGCCGTCATAGAACCCGAAGCGGCGAACCTTGCTGCACGCTACCTCCGAGAACACGACGAAGCGCGGGCGGCGCATTCCTACGCGCACGTGCTGATGGACGACTACGCCTGCGCAAGCCGTGCCTCGCAGACGCTGGCGAATCTCGTCGCAACCTGCTCGATCACCGTGGCGGGCGACGCGGAAACCTGCATCGAGACATACGATTCGTACCCCTATGCCGCCGGAATCGACGAATTCCTCGCAACGCATCCCGATGCTGCTTGCGAGCACCTGGATGCCGACGCGCCCGATGCCGTCGAACGGGTCGCTCTGGCAAGCGACACGCCCGAAGCCGAGTTCGAACAGGTGGCGCGCACGGTGGCCGAAGCCGTCGCCGCAGGAACGCCCGCACGGCAGATCGTCGTGGCCGTACCGAACAGCGTGTGGTCGCGCAACATCGCAACCGCTTTGCACGCACGAGGCGTGCCAACCGAAGCGCTCGCCATCTCGCAGCCCCTGCGCGGCGACGTGCGGGACAACGCCCGCTGCACGCCTGCGCGCATCGCCACGGCCCTCAACCTCGTGGCGAACCCAGACGACACCGCGGCTTGGCGGTGCTGGTGTGGATTCGGCGACTACCTGGTGAACAGCGCGGCTTTCGCCAGCCTGCGGACTTGCGCGAAGGAGCGCAGTATCGGCCTCGTGGACGCTTTGGAGATGCTAAGCGAAAACGACTGCGAGCACGTAGTGGGCGCGCAACGCGTGGCGACCGCCTACAAGGACGGTCGCGCGCTCATCGAGCAGGTACGAGGATTGCGGGGCACGGCACTGCTGGACGAGCTGACGCGCATCGTCACCGACGGAGCGGAATCCCAAGCGCCCGCCGTTCTGCGCGAGCTCTGCCTCGAGCACGGCAACGCAGCCGATGAAAACCCGGAAAGCCTTTACGATGCCGATGCTGCGGCGATGGCGCGGCGCATGGCCGAGCGCCTGCTCGCGCCCACGCTGGAGGTTGCCGACGCGGTAGCCGTCGTCCCCTACGACTTCGCCTGCGGCTTCTCGCCCGACCTGCTGATCGTCGCCGGCTTCGTGAACGGTTTCATCCCCTCCCGCGACTATTTCGACGCCACGGTGACCCCGCCCGAGCGCCAGGAGAAGATGCGCGCCGTCGACGAACGACGCGTGCGCGCGCTCACAGGAAAGGCCGGCCGCGCGGTGGCGCTGTCGTACTTCACGTCCACCGACCTCGAAAGCGCCGGCAAGCTGAAGCTCAAGATCAGTCGCATCCGCCTCAAGAACGGTATCCGCACCTGCACTATAGAGCCCAGCCTATTCCTGGAGCAAATCGCAGCGCAGGAGTAGCCGCGACTGGGGTGGCTTTCGCAGACCCGCCGATTTGACGATCTCGAAAAGCACGCCTCAGCGAACGAGGCGTGTTTTTCGAGCGAGGATCGGTCGGGGCGAGCTATCCGGCGTCCACACTCTCCAGCAGCTCCAACAGCTCCTCCCGGTTAGCGGTCTTCGTTTTCGCATAAATGTGGTTGAGGTGGGTCTTCACGGTGTTCTTGGAGATGAACAGCTGTTTCTCGATGTAGGCGCCCGTGTGGCCGGTTGCCCAGATGGCCAACACCTCCTGCTCGCGCGGCGATAAGCCGCATTGCACGGCCACGCGCTTCACGCGGAGGGCAAGGGCGTCGACCGCGTCCTCTTCGACGACGGCAGGCGATTTGAGAGACAGAGGCGATCCCATGATGACCAGCAACGCCGCCATAAGCGACAGCAAGATGGCGATGGCCACCGATTCGGACGTGGGCAGCACATCGGTCATGATCTGGCCCAGACAGCTGCCGCCCCATTGGGCGAATCGCATAAGCGCCAGGCACAGCAGCGCCGACAGGCCGTCCTTGAAGAAGGAATCGATGAGCAGAAACCATACCAGGTACTTAACCAGCTCCGCCCCCACCAGCGCCACACTGAACGTAGTGCCGCCCCCGAAAGGATCAAGCGATGCCGGGAGCAGCGAAGCCATAGCCATCAAAGGAAACGCCAGGTAGAAAGCCAACATGGCGTTCTTGCGATAAAAGAGGTACGCCAACAGGATAGCGACGAACGACGCAAGCGCAGGCACGCCGGCCAGCGCGCCGTGGAACTCGGAAGACACCTCGAAACCGCCGATCACGCCGTTCGCCCGCGTCGCCCCGTAGCCGAAGAACGCGAGCGAAATAGCCGCCATCGGCTTCCAGGGAACGCGCGACAACGATACGCGCAGACTGTCGCCGTCCAAAGAAGCGGGCAGCATCCGCACCTCCGATGCGCCCCGTTCCCGTTCGCCCCGCACCGCGATTTCGAGCAGCCCGAACGCGCCGAACGGCAGCAGCACGGAGACCGCGAGCACCGACAGGGCGGGCAACAGCGAGATCAGGGCGAACAAGAGGAATCCGAGCAAGTACGCCGTCCCTGCGCACACGGCGGTGCGCTCCACGCCCTGCACGCTCATGCGCTCTTCCCATCCGAGACGCAGCGTGCTTCCCAAGCCGCTCAGCGCGAAGGCGATCAGCATCCAGCCCATCGGCGCCCGCCCGAAACCGGCAAGCGCGGCAACTACGATGGCCAGGCTCGACACGGCGGCGAACACCGCCAACAGCACGGTGCGTCGCCTAAGAGGAGCCGTCCTGCGCGCTAGCAGCACGAGCACGAGCGCGGCCAAGGCCGTCAGCGCCGCCTGCACGATTTGCGCCTCGCCCACGGGCGCCTCATGGCGCAGGTCGCCGAACAGCACCGATCCGTTCCAGAACACGAAGCTCCAAGCGATGTAGCAAGCCAGCCCCGCGCTATCGAACAGCATCGCGCGATTGGGTTTGGGGAACGGCACGGCACCGCCTGACCGGGAGGTCTTTTTCGTCGTATCGTCCGCTATGGAAGCGTTGCTGCGCATGCGGCACATACTAGCCGATGGAACGCGTTCGCACAAGGCGAACCCGTCCGAAGCGCAAAGCCGTCGAACGGGTTCTGGGAGAGGGAGGAACGTCAAGGCTGGCGAGCGTTATGCGAGCGCCGCCGCGTTCGCACCGGCCACGCGGCCGAACACGAACACGTCGGTGATGGAGCAAGAGCCCAGGCGGTTCGTACCCATCTTATGGCCTGCCTGCTCGCCGGCCGCGAACAGGCCGGGGATGGGCGCGGCGTCGCTATCGAGCACCTGCGCGTCGGTATTGATGTGCAGGCCGCCCATGGTGTAGTGCACCGACGGCTTGTACGCCAAGATGTAGTAAGGGCCGCCCTCGATGGGATTGAGCGCCGCGCGGTAGTTGAAGTCGGGGTCGGCGCCGTCCTTGCAGTAGCCGTTCCACTTCTCCACGGTCTTTTGCAGCTCAGCGGCATCGATGCCGAAAGGTTCGCACGCCTCGGCGATGGTCTCGCCCTTCGCCAGCTGGCCGCGCCCGAACAAGCCGTCCATCTCGGCCGCGTTCACCGTGGCGATGTCGGTGTGGTCGAGGCCGTCCTGGTTGAAGATCATGTAGCCGATGCCGTCCGTCTGCTCCTTGATGGCGTTGGAGATGACGTCGCGGCGCTCCATCTCCTCGACGAAGCGGTCGCCTTCCTTGTTGATGCAGATGGCTCGATTCTCCAGGCGCATGTTGCCCACGTACAAGAGGGCGCCCGTCTGCGTGTCGCAGGTGGGATACGTCTGGATGTACTGCATGTCGATGAGGTTCGCACCGATCTTCTCGGCCATGACGTGGCAGTCGCCCGTCGCGCCCACCGAGTCGGTGGAGAGTATCTTCTCGTCCATCTCGGGGTTGTACTTCATGCGCATCTCGACGTTGGAGCCGAAGCCGCCGGCCGCGAGGATGACGGCCTTCGCCTTGAAGTCGTAGGTTTCGCCCGTGGCCGTGTTCGTGGCCTTCAGTCCCACGACCGCGCCCGAGGCGTCCTGAACCAGCTCGTCGGCCTTCGTGTTGCGGCACACCTTGAGGTTCTTGAGACCCTCGGCGCGCTTGTCCAGCTTGCAGATGATGCCGCTTCCCTCGTTGCCTTCGGGGATGAGCGAGCGGATGACCGAGTGGCCGCCGAAGAAGCGCTCGTAGGGCTGCCATGCCACGCCTCCGTTGAAGATGAGCCACTCCATGGCGCCGTACGCGCCTTCGCAGATGACGTTGACCAGGTCGGGGTCGCCCACATGATCGCCGCCGACGATCATGTCCTCGGCCATCTTCTCCACGCTGTCCTCGATGCCGTCCCGCTTCTGGAACCAGTTGTTCGGCACGGCCATGGCGCCGCCGGACAGGATGGTATCGCCGCCGACGATGCCCAGTTTCTCCAACAGCACGACGTTCTTGCCGGCCTCGGCCGCGGTCAGCGCGGCCGCATAGCCCGCGCCTCCGGCACCCACTACGACGACATCCACATCGGTCGTCAGGCCCTCGGGAGCCTGCGGCACGGCCTTTTCGCGCTTCTTCCATTCGCTCGATTTCATGCCCGAGGCGTCGACGGCGTCGGAGACGGCCGTGAGGAAGGCCATGGACGAAACCGTGGCGCCCGTCACCATATCCACGTTGAGCGTCTGGTTCTTCACGATGAGATCGGAAAGCACGTCGATGCCGGCGGTGCCCACGCCGTAGGACTCGCGCGACTTCAACGGGTTGATGCGGGCGATGGAATCGCCCTCGGTGATGACCTCGACGGTAAGCTCGCCGCCCTTGCCGTTGGCCGTGCCGGTCCATGCCTGCGCACCCTCGCCCGCAGCGCCTGCGACCGTCGACGAGCTTTCGCCTTTCGGAGCGCAACCTGCTATCGCCAGCGTCCCGCCCAAAGCAGCAATAGCTCCACCGGTAATGAAATTTCTGCGTGAAAGATTCGACATGACGCCCTCCTTGTTGTGATGGTGCTCGCTTCTCCCGAATATCCCGATTCGGTAGGCCGATGCTGCATCGAGAAGGACGCCCACCGCATCGCCGCAGAGGTTTGAACCGAGCGCAATCTTCCGAAAACGCGCATCAAACCTCAGGGGTGATGCCGCTGATCTGGGAATACGAAGAAAAACAGAGGTGAGCCGAGGGGACGGACGGGGTCGACACCTCTTCCCCTCGCTTCGGCCGCTCCGGCCTCGTCCCGGGTGGACGCAAATCGGTAGCCATGTCAATTCTCAAGCGCTCGAAACGCGCTTCTCGCTGGAAGCACACGCAAAAGGCCTGGTCGCATTTCGAACCTACGACGATATGCGGCTTCAGGCGAGGGCGTAATTGCCATGGCTCCCGATTCACGCCCACGTTCGAGGAATTCGAGCGAAGTTCGCCGGTTCGAGACGAGACGTTGACTCATTCCCGTTGACTCCCAGTGACGAGACGAAGGGACGGGGTTGACAGTTCATTACCTCCCTTCGCTCGTCCCGCGATTCACGCTCCCAGCATGATCCTGATGATCTCGTCGTTGGTGGCGCGCATGCCGTCGCGGCCGAGGCGGGCGATGCTGTCGATGGTGTTCTCGACGCCCTTCTTCACGATGCCGTCGCCGCCGTAGAACTGCTGGCCGTCACGGTACATGACGTAACCCAGGATGCCCGCGTTCACCGAGAACGCGATCTTGCCGGCGCACGAGGGCTTCGCGCCGTCGCACACCATGCCGGCCACGATAGACAGCGCATTCACCACGGCATGACAGGCCTCGCAGTAGCCGCCGCCATCCAAATACGCGATGCCCGCGCCCGCAGCCGCGCCCGCGCACACTGCGCCGCAGAACGCCGACAGCCGTCCGATGCCCGTCTTCTGATGGATAGCCACGAGGTTCGACAGCACGAGCGCACGGTAGAGCTGCTCGTCGGAAGAGCCCAGGTGGCGCGCGTACACGATGAGCGGAACCGACACCGTGATGCCCTGATTGCCGCTGCCGGAGTTGATGACCACGGGCAGCTCGCAGCCGCTCATGCGCGCGTCGGACGCCGCCGCGGCGCACGCGCACGCGCGCACCTTCACGTCGTCGCCGTAGGCGCCCAGCATGACGCTGCCGATGTTCGCGCCCCAGTCGCCCGCCAGCCCCTCGTCGACGATGGCGCCGTTGCAGGCGATCTGGCGATCCAGCAGGTCTCGCACGTCATCCAGCTCCACGGTCATGGCGAAGTCCCAGATGCCCTCCATCGACAGCACGCCGCGATCGGTCATCCCGTCGGCCGAGCCGCCAACGGAGGGCACCGCCACGTCGCGCAGCACCTCCCCGTCGCGCTCCTCGCGCACGATGTTCGTATGGAAGTCGGCGATGCGCACGAGCGCGCTGCGAGCGGGAGAGGCGCAGGCATCAGCCTCCGCGTCCGCCGCCTGCGCCTCCGCGTCCGAGAACACGCGCACGACGATGTCGAAGTCCAGCTCCGATGCGGCGCGCTCAACCGCGATGGACGCGCGCTCCACATAGGCCGCGATACCCGCAATCTCCTCGGGCGAAACCTCGGCGATCACTTCGAGGCTGCGCTCGGCGCGCCCCGCCACGATGCCCGCAGCCGCAGCGGCCTCGATCCCCTTCAGGCCGCCGGTATGGGGCACCACCACGCTCTTCGCGTTCTTGATGATGCTTCCGCTGGCCTCCACCTCCACGCGGGCAGGTTCCGCGCCCAGCAGTTCGCGCGCCCGCGCGGCCGCCAGCGCGATGGCGATGGGCTCGGTGCATCCCATCGCGGCGACGAGCTCCTCTTCGAGGATGGCCACGTATCGCCTGTACCGCTCGTCCGTCCGCTCCATGAAGCACTCCCTTTCGCGCCGCCCGTCGCATGCAACGCATCATGATAGCACCTCGCGCATGGCGCCGCGCGCCGCCCGTCCTCGCAAACCGCGTTCGGCAGCCCTCCCCCGTTTTCGGGTATCTTCGTTGTTTTGCCTGGACACAGGCGAATATACCCCGATCCGCGCGATGACGCGGCTCCGCGACCCGCGTAGCATGCACCTCGTTGAAACCGAACAAACGAGGAGGGAATCATGGGAGAACGAACCATCAGCCGCCGGAACTTCCTGGCGGGAATCACCGCGACGGGCGCGCTGGCCGCAGCCGGGGCGCTGGCCGGATGCGCGCCGCAAGCGCAGGCCGAAGGCGGAAAGAGCGGCAAGGCCGACGCCGACGCGCAGGGTAGTTGGCGCGACAAGCCGGATATGCCCGCCGACATCGCCGAGACGCTGGAAGCCGACCTCGTGGTGGTAGGCGCCGGCAACGGCGGGCTCGTGGCCGCCACCACGGCCGCGCAGAACGGCGCGAAGGTCATCGTGCTGGAAAAGGGCGGCAACATCGCCGCCGCACGCGAGGCTATCGGCGCGCTCAACTCCGCGCTGGAGCCCGACCATGTCGAAGACGTCCCCACCCTGCTGAACCATGCGAACCAGACCCAAGCGGGCGATGCCAACATGCTGCTGTACAAAACCTGGGCCGAGAAGTCTGGCGAGATGATCGAATGGATGAAGGAGACGCTTGAGCCCAAGGGCATGCTGTTCCCGTTCGAATGGCACAAGCCCGACGACCCGCACGCCTACTACCCGGCCATGTGCTATAACCCCTGCATGGGCGAGTACAACCCCGACGGCCCGAACTACGGCGCGTACGCCCACCTTGAAGTGATGAACGAGGTGCTGGGCGAGCTGGGTGGCGAAGTCATGTTCATGACGCCCGCGAAGATGCTCGTGCAGGACGAGTCGGGCAAGGTGTGCGGCGTCATCGCGGAGTCGAAGGACAAGGGCGTCATCCAGATCAACGCGAAGAACGGCGTCATCGTGTGCACGGGCGGCTACGGCGCGAACGACGAGATGCTGCAGGACCTGTGCCCCGGCAACTCCAACTGGTGCGTGCTGCGCGACAGCGTCACCGAGGAGGGCGACGGCATCCGCATGGCGCTGTGGGCGGGAGCCGAGCTGGAAGCGGGCGGCGCCTGCATGATCTGGAACCGCGGCATCATGTTCGACGACACCGAGTTCGACGGCTCCTACCAGGGCGGCGACATCTTCCTTCCCGGCAGCCAGCCGTTCCTCCACGTGAACGCCAACGGCGAGCGCTTCATGAACGAGGACCAGTGCTACCCCATGAGCTACGCCGGCGGCGCGAACCAGCCCGGCCACTTCTCGTGGATCGTTTGGGACGGCAGCTACTGGGAAGACATCGAGCGGTTCGACACCTGCGGCTGCTCGCGCCTGTTCCCCGCGCCGTCGGGCACCGCGTTCAACGCCGACGTGTACGACTGCGAGGCCATCACGAAGGAGCACCTCGACTCGTTCTGGCTGGAGCCGCGCATCGAGAGCGGCGCGCTGAAGAAGCGCGACACGCTCGACGAGCTGGCGAAAGCGATGAAGTTCGACGCCGACCAAACCGCCACGTTCAAGGCCACCATCGAACGCTATAACGAACTGGTCGCTGCAGGCGAGGACGTCGACTTCGGCAAGCCTGCCTACCGCCTGAGCGCCGTCGACGAGCCGCCGTTCTACGCCGCGCGCATCGCCGGCGAGCTGTTGGTCACCATCCACGGCGTGATCACGAACGCCGACTCGCAGCCGCTGCGCAAGGACGGCAGCGTCATCGAGGGCCTCTACGTTTGCGGCAACGACCAGGGCGGCTTCTACCCGCACAACTATCCCAGCAACTTCACGGGCATCAACGCGGGCCGCACCGCCACCTTCGCCCGCATCGCCGCCAAGCACGCTTTAGGCGCAGCGTAAGCAGCACCAAAACCAACCCTCCCTCCCTTAACGGAAAGCCCCGCACGCGGGGCTTTCCGTGCGCTTGCTCAGGATGGCAAGGCAACGTGCGAGCTAATGCACGAGGTCGATGAGCTCTTGGCGAGAGTGCACGTCGAGTTTGGCGTAGACGTGCTTGGCGTGGGTGGCGGCCGTCTCGCGCGAGATGACGAGAGCGTCGCGCACGTACGGTATCGATCGGCCGCGCGCCAGGAGGTCGAACACCTCGGTCTCGCGCGGGGTGAGGCCGCCGCGTTCGGCAAGCTCGAGGATGCGGGCGGTCAGCTCGTCGATATCGGCTGCAGGCGCGGGGGCGGAT